>JAGLCZ010000627.1 GCA_023145975.1 Candidatus Hydrogenedentota bacterium
TTATAAATGCCCAGACGCTGGGAACCGTCGAGGGCGCACACATTACGTTAACCCCTGGAAGCTTAGAAACGGATACCTCCGGTTTTGGTACTTTTTTGTTTACTGAATTGGGATATGCCAACTACAGTGTACAGGCAACTGCTGCAGGTTATGAGACGGTAACCGATACAGTACTGATAGATTCTTTGACTCCGAAGAATATCAACCTTGCAATGACACCGACCCAAGCAGTCGAAGGTGAACCTGCAGTAACAGGAAATATCGTCGGGTTTATCCTTAATTCCGAAACCCAGATACCCATTGCCAATGCACAGCTGCTCCTGACACCCGGCAATGTTGCGGGACAAAGCAATACGCTTGGTGCATTTACATTTGCCGCAATCGATTACGGCACCTACTCTCTGGCTGTCAGTGCAGACGGCTATACACCGGGTGCAGAAACAGTCGAGATATCCACCCCGACAGTAACCACCGTCCAAATTCTATTGGAAGATATAACGCCGACAGGTACTATTGCCGGTTCGGTAACACAAGATGACGGCTCCGGCGCCCCTATTCCCGATGTTACAGTAACCCTTGAGCCGGGTTCTATTTCCGTAGAAACAAATACTCTTGGTGTATATGTATTTTCAGAAGTTGCTTATGGTAATTATACGATCCAATTTGTATTGGAAGGCTATACCCCCGCCTCTGAATCGGTCACGGTTGACGCATCCGGCGTTACCACGATGAATACCCTGCTGAGCCCGCTGCCCGACGAGCTGGTAGGTACCATTGCAGGTATTGTAATCGATGCAGCAACAGATACACCTGTAGAAGGTGCAATAGTTACACTCTCCCCGGGAACGGGTCAGATGGAAACTACTGCCGAAGGCACTTTCGCTTTTAGTGATCTTGCCTATGGAGGATATACAATAACAGTCAGTGCTAATGGATACGACACCAACTCAACAACTACCCAAATGGAAAGTTTTGTCGTACCACTCTACATTTCCCTAATACCGACAGGAAGCATTGTCACAAGCTCCATTAACGGCCTTGTCATTGATGCAGCAACCGCGCTTCCGATTGCCAACGCGCAAGTTACCGTTGTCCCGGGTGATCTGCAAGCCCAAAGTAATATTTTAGGCGGGTTCTCGTTTCCCGAAGTATCATACGGAGACTACGTCGTAGGAGTAAGCGCAACAGGATACGTATCGGCGACAAAAGGAATTACAGTGGAGGATGCAACACCTGCGACTGTACCCTTCTCTCTACAACCGATAGATGTGAATGAGGGGGAGGGGGAGCCCGCTATGACAGGCTCTATTACTGGAATCGTCATTGATGTAACAACGAACGAACCTATTTCCAATGCACAACTTACACTCCTTCCTGCTAATCGTCAAGCCCAAAGCACCATTTTCGGAACATACTTATTTGACGATGTACCATACGGTGACTATATTGTAGAAGTAAACGCAACAGGATATATATCGGAGAGTAAAGGGGTCACAGTGGAAGATATCGCTTCTGCTACAGCAGGATTTTCCCTACAACCAGCAGGAGCAAATGAGGGCGAGGGGGAAGGGGAGCAGATGGAAGGCGAACAAACTGAAGGTGAGGGTGAACAGGTAGAAGGTGAAGAAACAGAAGGCGAACAAACTGAAGGTGAGGGTGAACAGGTAGAAGGTGAAGAAGGAGAAGGAGAGGGCGAGGAAGAACCCACAGGATGTTGCAGATGCAAAAATAATAAAGGCACTGTAGACTGGCTCTTTATGCTTAAAGAATACTGGCTGCTTGGAATTGCCATGATAGGAGTAACCCTGTTCAATAAACGCTCTCGCTGATAATTTAAATGATGGGTTGGAGGGTGGAAAGAACACAACCGCTACTGCATACGCCACCCTGAAGAATATCTAAGGAAAAGGTCGCAATCATGTTACGAAATGCATTTACCATGCAACTAAAGCCGGGCGTTATAGAAGAATATAAACGACGACACGATGAAATATGGTCTGCATTGGCGAAAGAACTCGCCAATGCCGGAATAACGGACTATAGCATCTTTTTGGATGAAGAATCGGGAAAACTGTTTGCCATTCAAAAACTTTCCGATAATAATACAGCTGACGCATTACCTGAAACTGCCGTCGTCAAAAAATGGTGGGCATATATGGCTGATCTGATGGAGGTTCACGCTGATAATTCTCCCGTGTGTCTACCCTTGCGGGAAGTATTTCATATTGACTGATCAACATGTGCATAGCATGTCAAAAGAAACCGTATTCCGATCCTATCAATTTTCGGGAAATCTAATGCGATGTTATATAGGCTAAAAGAAGATACAGCGCCTCTGGGCGAAGAACACTTCTTTCATGGAATGAATCAAGATGTTATAGAACGGGTCAATGCTTTTTCCTACCATCGTCGCTATGAACCACGGCAGGTTATTTATTTTCCCGACGATCCTTGTGATTATGTATATTGGGTACGATCCGGACGTGTGAAAATAACACACCTGTCGGAGTCGGGACGGGAAGTAACCTTTCGTCATCTTTTTGCGGGAGATTTGTTCGGCGAAGAATGCCTGGTACAAACCCTCCGTAGAGGTACCTATGCGGAAGCCATTACCTCCTCGCTGGTAACCCTGCTGCGTAGTAAAGATTTTTTACGGATACTGCGTGAGGACTCAGAATTATGCCATGCCGTAGCATGTCAACTATGCAGGCGGGCTATGGATACAGAAACCGTACTCGCAGAATTTGTGTTTGATG
>JAGLCZ010000628.1 GCA_023145975.1 Candidatus Hydrogenedentota bacterium
GACGAACTCTCAGGAACAAGCAATATCTGGCTTAATCCGGTTGATCTGTCTGCTCCGTCGGATCAACCCTGACTACTTACCTTCCATTTTTCTGTGCAGATCCCGCAGGTGTATTCTCATGTCGGAAAGGCGGGCACGGTATTTTTTGTCGGGTGCCAGATCGTACTGTTCAAGAGGATCAGTTTCAAGATTGAACAGTTGATACTTTTTTATTGCAGGGTAATAGATAAGTTTGTAATTTTCCACACGAATCATGCGCTGTTTATCCATGTAGGCACCATAGATGGTCTCGTAACTGGACTTTTGCCCGCCTTTGATAAGAGGCAGCAGACTGGTGAACTGCACCTGCTCCGGTGTATCCACCCCTGCCAGATCAAGGGTAGTAGGCATAATATCCTGCAGGTATACAGGTGCTTCAATACATTGGTCGGCAGGAATACCGGGACCAACGACAAGCAGCGGTGCTTTCATGCTGTGTTCATACATATTCTGTTTTCCCATCAACCCGTGCTGTCCCACGGCAAGCCCATGATCCGCTGTGAAGAAAATGTAGGTGTTGTCGCCCTGTCCCGTCGCGTCGAGCGCATCCAGGATACGCCCGATTTGCGCATCCACATAGGAAATGGCAGCGTAGTATTCCCGGCGATGGGTCTGCACGGCATGTTCCGTGCGCGGGAAGGGTGCAAGCCGTTCGTCCCGCAAATCCGGACCACAGCCGATGGCTTCCTTATAAGGATATTCCGGCTGATAATTTTCAGGTACGCGAATACTGTCCAGCGGATGCATATCCAAATATTCCTGGGGCGACTGGCGAGGATCGTGGGGGGCGTTGAATGCAAGATACATAAAAAACGGCGCGTCTCGTTTGGCAGTCTCCTGCAAATAGTCCACGCCATCATCGCCGAGAACTTTACTCCAATGTATACCACCCGTCCAAAAGCCGCCCTGTGTTGAGTCAGTCGGATCAAAAGAATCTTCTTCGCCCGCTTTCGGGCGGTCGTACTGCACCTTTAGATCAGGCGGCATACCCGGACGTATATGACGGGTAAATTGAAATGCTTTATCGGCATTACAATTTACGTGCCATTTGCCGGACATATAGGTCGTGTATCCGGCATGTTCCAGATAATGCGGCCAAAGATGACCGGCACTACATTCCTGTGGAACCTGTGACTCGATTTTTCTTGCATCCCATAAGAACCGTCCCGTAAGCAGCATGGTACGGCTTGCCACACATACCACCCCATGCCACGCTCCCTGATTATAACAATTGCTAAAGCTGGTGCCCCGTTCTACAAGCCTG
>JAGLCZ010000629.1 GCA_023145975.1 Candidatus Hydrogenedentota bacterium
AATTCCGTGCAGGATATCATGAAGTCTCCTTCCAGAATCGTTGTACACAACAGCCGGCGTCCTGATTGCTCTCTACACTGCATGTATACCCCGTCCCGGCGCAGATGGCTTCGTTGAGAATACGGGTATGTTCACAGAATTGCGGGCTGATGGGATACCCCTGTGCTTTCATGTGGGTGATGGCAGGACAGGATAGAACCGTGAGTACAAGCTCCTTTTTCTCCTCATGCAGTTCAAACTCGCCGCCTTCTACGGTGAAAATTTCCTGCCAGTGATCCCGCAATGCATCGAGACCCTCCGTCTTTAGTTTTTTCACAAGGGGCGCATAAACAGTGTCCGCCAAGCCCTGAAGATATTTCTCCAGACCGGTCATTCCATATTCATCAAGAATAAACTGGATGCCGTAACTCAACGCGCCATGAAAATCCTTGTGTACATTTGCCATCAATAATTCCTTTACGATGAGGGATTCGGTGGTATGGGGCTGCCGTAGGGGATCAGTGTTTTTGCAAGTTCTTCCAGAGAGTTACCGGAGAGTGCATGTAATGCCAACAGAAATGCGCCCAGGCTGGTGGGTTCAGGACAATCAATAGGAACGGCAGGTCGATCCAGAAGATTCGCTTTCAGCTGCAGCCAGAATTTACTCCGTGCCGCCCCGCCAACGCAAAAAATCTGATCGGGAAAGGGAATGCCGCAAAGTGTCGTAACTTGTTGTTTTAAGGCAACGGCAACCCGTTCCAGGATGGCACGGGTCATTTCACCTTCCGTATAATTCTGTACATTTTCGTAAATCCAGTTCAAAAGCAGCTGAGAATCTTCAGATTCCGGTAAAGTCGCTTTCGGCATCGTTTGCGCTGCAGCAAGCACCAATGCGGTAAAATCCGGATGATGGGGTAAGCGACTGCGGTATGCTTCCAATAAGGAAGCGGAGACCTCGCCGAAAACCATCTGATAATAGCGTCCTTCCTCAAATGCAGGTCCAACGAATATATTACTGCCCCGGGCACATGATACGGTATCGGTACAAACTACGGTAGCGAGAACGGTACCCGTGGTTTCTGAAACAACGCCGGGAAGCACATTTCCTGAACCGATGGCGCCTGCGTATTGGTCAAGGCAGCCCAGAATAAAACGGCACGTGGGTGCCAGGGAAAGATCGACGGCAATCTGCGACTCTATGCAGCCTAGGTCTGTGCCTGCCCGATGGATTTCCGGGAGTGCCTCTAGAGATAAACCTGTTTGTTCAACCACTTTCTGCCACCAACTCAGGTGATGGATATCCATCATTCCCGTTAGCCCAGCCGCACCTGCTTCGGTTACATGGTGTCCTGTGAACCATAAGGTGAGGTAGTCGCTGATCAGACACAGACGGTGAACACGGGAATAACACGCGGGTTCTTCCTGCTGCAGCCACAATAACTTCGCCACCATAAATTCTGTAGAAAGCTTTGGAACGCCCGTCGTCTCGTAGAATCCAGGCAGGGACTCAATAGGCTCAATCACTTTCGCCATACTGGAAGCACGTTGGTCATTCCAGAGTATTATGGGTGTTAAAGGATTATCCTGCTCATCGAGAAGAACAAAACTATTGCTTTGGGTGGCGAAGGTAACCGCCGTTACGGCATGAAGTCCCTGTGGTAATTTTTCAGCCAATACTTTTAGTAAATGCTTAACCGCTTTTTTAAAATCAGGTATTTCAATCTCGCTATGGCGATGGTGAGACGAAGCAACAGGCGTAGGAATACGGGTTAAGGCAAGCAGTGTCGCAGTTTCATCAAAGACGCTCGCCTTGAAATAGCTGGTGCCGAGATCAAATACCAAAATCATCATGGTGTATTGCTTCCCGATACGGCTAATAATTTTTTCGCGGCGGCGACCAGGGCGTCCCCGCTTTCAGGATTCTTAAAAAGTCCATTCGACGCTTCATA
>JAGLCZ010000063.1 GCA_023145975.1 Candidatus Hydrogenedentota bacterium
TTTCACAGTAATGTTGCCACGCCGGGGGAGGTTGCCGTCGCCGCGCAGCCTTATGAACAAACAGGTAGGCATATCCCTCATGAAAGGTATCTTAACCGCCCGTACCTGATTCGCCTCATCAGTTGTCAGAATGTGCATATTGAAGACTTGACCTTGCGTAATTCTGCCATGTGGATGCAGCACTATCTCGACTGCGATTACGTTACCCTGCGCGGACTCAACGTTTTCAATCATGCAGCCAGAAACAATGATATGATTGATATTGATGGTTGTCGGCATGTCTTTATCAGCGACTGTATCGGTGACACCGATGATGATGCACTCACTCTGAAAAGTACCGGTGCAAGAGCTACGGAACACGTGGTGATTTCTAATTGCATTCTCAGTTCCCATTGCAACGCAATTAAGGCAGGCACGGAGTCTGCCGGCGGTTTCAAAGATATTGTTATCAACAACTGTATAATACGACGTTCGGCTGTAGAAGAGGTCCTTTCAGGTCGTGCGGAAGGACTCGCCGGAATTGCCCTCGAGATTGTGGATGGAGGCACCCTTGAACGGGTGAATATTTCCAATATCATTATTGAAGGCACCACATCCCCTATTTTCATGCGCCTTGGCAACCGTGCCCGTCCTTCAAAGCCCGGTGATCCCAAACCGCCTGTCGGTACTTTTCGCGATGTGTCCATCAGTAACATCGTTGCTACGGGTGCCGGTACAACAGGCTGTTCCTTTTCCGGTATCCCCGGTCATCCCATTGAGAACATTTCGTTATCCAACATCCATATTTCCTTTGCAGGCGGCGGTCCTGCTGATATACTTGATGTACCTGAAGTGGAGGAAAAATATCCGGAATGCACCATGTTCGATATACTTCCCGCCTACGGATTCTTTTTCCGCCACGGAAAGAACATACACCTGCGCGACATTGAACTCACCTGTGCCGCTTCCGATCCCCGCCCCCCTATAATAACCCTTGATGTTGAGGGGTTTCACCACTAGATTGTGGCAAAATTCCGCGAAGAACGGTATTTTTCCCCAGCACTTTATCGATTATAAGGTCGCAGGTGATGCCATGTGCGGCTGCCGCTGAAATTGTTATAAGACAGGAGCGTCCGGGGTGTTTACAGCAACGAGTGTTTCGGCAGTAGCTGTGCGCAGGCTGTGCCAGGCGGCACATAATGACACGCGGGCACGGGCAAGCATAGCCTGCGCTTCTACCAGATCACGCTGCACCTGATTCAGCAATGCCAGTGAGGTTAATCCCGCTTGAAATTCTTTCTGTACCATATCCCGGTTTTCTTCCACATACCCTGCATTTTCGATTTGGAGGCGTAGTTGCTGTTGTGCGGTGTCGAGCCGGGTAAGGGCTTCACGAACATCACGGGAAACTGCAATTTCCGCGGCACGTAACCGGTATTCGCTTTCTTTGTGTCCCTGTCGCGCTTCAGCGACTGCCGCCCGATGCTTGCCGCCTGCGAACAGATTGTAAGAGAGTCCTACACCAACTGTTGTTGAAAAATCCTGCCCTTCAAATCCGCCGTTACCGGAACGTGCAGCCCCTTTTGATGCAAATGCATTGATCGAAGGGTAATAGGGTGCCTGCTGCAGTCCTATATTTGCCTGGGTACGATTGACAGCCTGACGGTTTCCTTCCAAATCCGGGCGCAGCTCCCATGCACTGTCATACAATGTTTGAAACTCAGGCAATAGGAAATCAGCGTCTGTGGCTGTCTTCAATGGTGTTAATGCAGTATCTTCGGGCAGATTGGAATTTTCGATACCCATGATTGCCGCTAATGCAATCAACGCCAGTTGAAAATCCTGTTGGGAAACGATGTATTGTGCTTCCGATGCCCGTCGCCGAACCTCAAAATTTAGTACTTCCGATTTCGATGCTGCACCTGCACGATTTCGTGCGCGTGCCTCTTTAAGCAGTCTGCTGTTAAATCCTTTGTCAGCACCTGTAATACTCAGCCGTTCCCTTGCCAGCTGTGCCCCGTAATAGGTTTGCGCTACCGCTTCAAGTATAAGACGGCGTGCCTCATCAGCGGCAGCCCGGGTTTCCTGTTTTCCAAAACGTGCCATGGCGTAGGCATGTTTTCGGGCAAATCCTGTAAATAAGGGATAAGCAATATTGATACCGATATTGTAGTTGTCTACCGATTCAGGTACGGCACTTTGTGCCATACTGCTTTGATAGGCTGCTGTTGCCAATGTTGACGCTGTAGTCAATGGTGATAGAACAGGCATGAACAGGGTGCGGGACAGGGTGGACAAAAAACCTCCCCGAATATTGCTTCGTGCTTCGCGCACCGTGCGGTCAGGTAATTGTGTATGACTGGCACTCCACTCAAGATTTACAACAGGAAAGAAGGTCGAACGCGCCTGCCGCACTCGTTCACCCGCTTGTCGAACCCGCATCTCAACGGCTTGCAAATCCGGATTATCTGCAAGAGCACGCCGTTGTGCTGTTTCCAGGCAGAGCAATAGCGGTATGGATTCGACCATGGTTTCGCAATCAACACTGACCGGGGTATCTGCCACGCTGACGGACGTAAGGATCAATATTGCGGCAATGATTCCTAAAATGTATTTTGGAACGTTTTTATTTATATCATACATATTCATTTTGTTCTCCCGTGCAAAAAAATGCGTCGGTATCCTGAGTATCATTTTCATAGGAGGTGAAACTTTTAACTATTTATGCTTCTTCTTTATTTTCCTGATATGCAGGCTCTACTTCTGTAGCGGGTAACCAGACCCCTGTTTGAAGGTGGTGTCCTATACGGCGTATATCGTTTAGTATATAAAGCAGGCTGGGAACAAGGAGCAGCGTCAAAACGGTGGCAAAAGCGACCCCGGCAGCAATGGAAATGGCCATGGGAATCAGGAACTGCGCCTGCATATCCTGTTCGAGCAACATCGGTGTCAAGCCGCCTACGGTAGTAAGAGAAGTAAGCAGGATAGGTCGGAAACGCCGTATTCCTGCATTGCATATAGCATCAACAAAAGCCATTTCCTTTGCCAGATAGGTGTTTACACATTCAATAAATACAATGGCATCATTAACTACCACTCCCGATAGGGCTACCATACCAAACATACTCATCATGGACAGGTCATAACCAAGTAACAAATGACCGCATACGGCGCCAATGATGCCGAAGGGTACGGTTATCAGTATGATAAAGGGCTGCAGATAAGAACGAAACATGGTGGCAATAATAATATAGATGCCGAGCATAGCCAGCGGGTACAGCACC
>JAGLCZ010000630.1 GCA_023145975.1 Candidatus Hydrogenedentota bacterium
TTGATTTCAAACCGTGACGTGCAGCAAGGTGAGTATCGGGATGCACTGAAACAGGGTGATGACCTTCGCGAATTAGCAGAGCAGGAAGCAAGCCGTTCCCGCTATGCAGAAGCCATTGCGCTTTTTCAGCAATCAGAGTCGGTTTATCAATTGGTAGGCGATGAGTTCCCCATAGAGTTTCAGCGACGTACACGCGGGCTGCGGGATACGCGATACCGGCTGATGGAGTTAAAGAAATCATTGCTTAGTAATGCCATGAGTTTTAGTGGCGCAGGATTTTCTGCAGATACGGCTAAACTTATCGATGAGAGCAGTAAAGGAATTGAAGATAAAGTATTTTGTGCACTTATCGAAGAGGAGTATTTAGCGGAAATAGAACGGCTTACTGCACAAATGCAGCCGTTATTAGTTATAGAATAACTGTGAGCTTGTAATATTATGACCCCTCTAGAACCTTATTATGCTGGACAAGCACCGGAAAATCGCGTCGAAATACCGAAGCAGCCCGTGCATGTCATGTTGGATAATCTGCGTAGCGCTTTCAATGTCGGCAGTATTTTTAGAACTTCAGATGCGGGTGCTGTTGCGCATCTGCATCTATGTGGTATGACCGCACATCCGCCCCACAAAAAACTGGAAAAGACGGCATTAGGTGCTTTTGATTATGTTCCCTGGACCTATTATGAGCGGAATCGTGATTGCTTAAAAGTATTTGCTGAACAGGGGATATCGGTGGTAGCGGTGGAAACTACGGATGATGCAGTTCCCTATCCCCAATTTGTATTTCCCAAGCCTGTGGCCATTGTATTGGGTAATGAAGAAAATGGTATTAACGAACGCGTTTTGCGCAGGTGTGATGCAGTTGTAAAAATCCCCATGGCAGGGCATAAAAACAGTATGAATGTTGCCACTGCTTTCGGAATTATCCTATTTTCTCTCCTCGATCAATGGAAGGCAATTTAGTCTTTCTTACCTTCCATCGTCAAGGTAACATGTAGCGGTTTATCAGGTGTGGTAACCACGACGTATACAGTATCTACATCATCGGGACATCTCTCTACATGTGCTGTTACCATGCCTGGAACAACTTGGAGAAGCGGGGGTGTTGCGCTCCAGAATTTCGGGGCGGAAAATATGGATTTACTACCTGTGGCAGGATCTGTGATCCAGGAACATTCAAATACCCCGGAAGCAGGGTCGAACCTAAAACTTTCCAGTTTACCTGCCAATGCGAGCGGTGCAGGGGTTGCCAGTGATTCAAAATAAACCGTATCTGTAATGTGGCGGTGGTAATCCCAATAGAATGCACCTACAGCCATACTTTCCAGAAGGGTTGCATTCATACGCGCGGCATTTTGCGTTTTACGGTCGTTATAGAAAGCACCCCATTCGCCGATGAGTAAGGGCATTCCAAGTCGCGCAGCATCTTCTTTTTTCTGTGAAAAGATGATGTCAAGCCGGTTTTGGCTGGGTTGATACGCCAGCTTGGTATCCAGAACGATGTCATAGGCATGAGGCATGTACGCCTGAAGCGGATCCCGTTTCCCGGACTCATCTGTTAATGCACTGATGAAGGTGGGGGTTCCCGTATTTGCTAACATCAGTGGTTCCAGAAAAAAGATACCAATAGTATTTACCTCACGAATTTTACGGTGTACCCGCTGGTACATGGACATCAGTTTCTTTTGTTCAAAACGGCGCATCATAGGCTCAAGTGCCTGTAACAGACGGCGGTGGCGGGCAGGATTATCCAGTGCTTTCAATAACCAGGAAGGAAAAGGCTTTTCCTTGAAACTGGAAAGCAGTGCCATAAACCCATCGGGTAACGATGCGCCCTGGAAAATATCAGGAGCAGCCTGCCCTACAGCCAGTATGCCTTCATAAATAGCGGAACCGGGGAAAGGTTCATTCATAATATCGAAACCTATTACGACTGGATTATCCCCATAACGTGCAGCAACATGCTGCCATGCCAGTGCAAAGCGATCCTGAATGCCAATACCGTCTGGTCCGGGGGCATTATTCCAGAAATTATCGAAGGTGCGATGGACCCGTGGACTGGTGAAATAAGCGGTACTCCAGGGACCGCCGAATACCAGGTGCGACATATTATCGTCAAGAGTTGCCCAGGCGGGTGCGCCATTGCCGCCGGGAATCGTTTCGCTCCACAAGTCTTGGTGCATGTCCAGAATAACATGCAGTCCCGCATCACGGGCCCAGTCAATACGTTCATCAACACTTTGAAGATAGGCTTCATCATACTGCCCCGGTTTTGGTTCTACGGCGGACCAGAAAATAAGAAGCCGCACTGCATTCATACCCCACCGTCGCAAATTCTTGAAATCTTCTGGTCCATGCCAACTCTTATGGTGTTGTTCCGAAGACTTTTCGCCTAGGTTCATTCCCCAAAGAAACACTTGACGGCCGGCACTATCCTCAAGTAGCCCGTCACGCACCAGCAATCGGTCTGGTGCACCCAAAGCACTCAATCCAATTCCACAGAATACCAGCAGCAAAAAAATAGATAGGGCAGGACAGTGGATATTTTTATTTAGCGGCATCAAGTAGGATTCCTTGGCGGTACAGGAGGATGTATTTATGCCGTTATGACTATCGTACTGCTATAATTGTTTCGGGACTTGTGGCACCCTTCTTTATTG
>JAGLCZ010000631.1 GCA_023145975.1 Candidatus Hydrogenedentota bacterium
TTTGAGGGGAATGCGGGAATCCTGTTCCGCCTGCAAACGTACCGTCTTATGACGGAGGGTGCGGTACGTGTCAAAATGTAAATCCTGAAGTGCGTCGCGTATAGTTTGCGCCGCAGTGTCGTATGAAGGCGTGTCGCGTTCTTCTTGGCTTCCTTCTACAACCCAGTATTGCAAAGGAAGCGGTGCGTCGTTCGGCGCGCCGCTGATAATGATTGCAAAAAGCACACAGATTCCAGTTGCGGTCACCACAAGTCATTCTCCGGCATGGTTACCCATACAGTTGTCATTCCCTGGGGAGTATCATAGCAATTGACGGCAGCTCCATCCAATTCGGTATGTGCTGATTCCACTTCCGTTGCCTGTACAGGATCGTTGGGGCTGGAAAATATGACCCATAATGATACCACCACTACCAACGCTGCTGTGGTCAGGGATGCCGTAGCCCAAATTGTTTTGACATGGCGGGGGGCTGGTTTTTCGATACCTTCGTGGATACCTGCCATGAAGGAACCAAACTGACCGTCACTGATTTCCGGAGTATGCTTAATTGTTTCATGTACCCCTTCCCGCAGGCGTATCAATTCTTCCTGATAGGCCTGAAGTTCGGGTGTTTTCTGTGGGGCTTCATTGGGAGAGGCATAGCGTTTTTCACCATCTACCTGTGCCGCCATCTGTTTTTGCTTGCGTCGTATAAACATGTCCATCGCTCCTTAGTGCTGTTCCATTATAGGTGCCAGCGTAACTTGCAATCGCTTTCGGGCATTGAATAACCTGCTCATCACCGTGCCCACACTACACTGCATGACTTCTGCCATCTCCTGATAGGAGAGTCCTTTGTATTCGCGCAGAACAAAAGCCATCTGATGCTTGGGCGGCAATTGTTGTACTGCTGCGTCAATGGTTGCACCCAATTCGCTGGATGCCGCTGCTTTGGACGGATCGCCGCCGCTTTTTGCATCCACGGCCTGTAGTGCATCATCATAGTTTGTCGTTACCAAACGCCTTTTCTTCAAATGGTCTTTACAATGGTTCGCTGCTATGCGCATCAGCCACGTTTTGAAAGCGGCATCACCACGAAATCGCTTTAAGGATCGCCAGGCCTTGATGAATACTTCCTGTGCCAAGTCCCAGGCATCCTCGCGGTTCCGCGTGAAGTAGTAGCACAAGGCATATACTTCATTGCGGTAAGATCGCACCAGCGATTCAAATGCTTCTGCATCGCCGCCTTGTGCGCGCATCGCCAGCATCATATCTGCTGAGGCGCTATCCGTTTTTTTATCAGGCATACATTTTCCTTCGTGAACGGCTATGATACCTTATCTTAACCGTTGCCTGAAACCTCGATATCTCAGAAATGTAGAGAATTCGTGTTACGGCATTGCGCCTGCGTAACCATTAAACTTTTTCACACCTAACCAGACGAGATCAGACCCTGATATATTCATTTTTATTCGAATTATTTTTCTAAGGTTTTGCTTTTCCTTTCAAATAAGAATTTATGAGACCGTATGGGCTATACTCGAAGGGATTATACAGCGTTACCAATAGAAGGAATACTCTTTTGAACCTTGTTACTCCCCTGCGAAAATTCACATTT
>JAGLCZ010000632.1 GCA_023145975.1 Candidatus Hydrogenedentota bacterium
TTACTTGCATTACGCGCCGGCGCCCTTTATAAGATTGATAAAGGAAAGAAGGTGCGTAGTTCCAATCATAACCCGGCGGTACAGCGGCTTTATAGCTCGTATCTTGGTGAGCCGGGCGGAGACAAAGCACATCAACTGTTACATACACACTATGAAGCTAAGCTGCCGAGAGGAATCCGATAATGAATACTGCAATAAATACTGATAATCGTGACGATGTACGCCGGGAAAGTGCTGCCGCGCTTACGCCGGAAATTGTAGCGCATATTGAAGTGTGTACCCGTGATGAACATGCGCATAGCCATCTCATAGGTATATTACATCGGGTGCAGGAACATTTCGGCTATCTGGGTGCGGAGCAGATGGATGCGGTGGCACAATTACTTCAAGTGCCTACGGCAAAGGTTACAGGGGTAGCCACGTTCTATCATTTTTTCCGGCTTGCGCCGCGGGGGCGCTTCGTGATTAGTGTGTGCATGGGTACGGCATGTTACGTGAAGGGAGCGGAACGTGTGGTGGAACGATTCAAAGATGAATTGGGCATACAGTTTGGCGAAACAACGTCCGACGGGCTGTTCTCGCTGGAGGCCACCCGCTGTCTTGGTACTTGCGGTCTCGCACCTGTGGCAATGATCGGCGACAAAATTTTCGGGGGTATGACTCCGGATCAGGTACCCGGCCTAATCGAGAAACATGTGAAACTTTGGGACGAAGAAAAGAAAAAGCAGGTATAGGCATCCCGTTGCACGTGTTCCCCCTGTATTGCTGCGTCGGGGGATCGGATTGCTTCGTTCGGTATCTTAGTTGCGGACTACAGCAAGTATAGCCGCAGCGCGTTCTGCAATATTGACCAGATGGTCGCCTACGCGTTCGAGATGTCCCAGTGCATCCAGGAATATTACACTGCCCTGCACACTGACGCGCCCTTTGTCGAGACGTCGCACCTTATCTTCTGTGGCAAGGGCAATGATCCGGTTAAGTTCTTTGCCGGCATCCAGAGCATCCTGGGCTGCATGGGGGTCTATACCGCGGAGTACCCTGTAGATGGCATCAAACTTCTTGTTCAGACACGTGCGAATATCCTTGATCGATTGAATTGCTTCCGGAGTAAGTGTATGCTCAATCTCTTTCAGAATTTCATGAATTTTTACCAGAGCTTCTGCATGGTCTCCCAGGCGTTCTGCATCATTGATAACATGGATCATTGAAGGGATAATCTCTGATTGTGTGGGCGTGGTATCCCCCTGGGACAGTTGTACCAGATATTCAATAATTTCTTTTTGAAGACGATCAATGATTACTTCCCGTTTCAGCACGGATTTTGCCAGGGATTCGGAGCCGTTACACAGTAATGCACAGCTTTCGTTCATGGACTTTTCACCTTTGTGAATCATGAAAATAACTTCGTCTACAGTTTGCCTGAGTGCAAGGGCTGGGGATTGCAGCAGATTGGGTTCCAGGTATTCCAGTACCGATTCCTGCTCTGTTTCTGAAGTGGGGATCACCCAATGACAGAAACGTGCCAATGTGATGGTGAAGGGGAGGAACAGCACGACAGCGAGGATGTTGAACAGGGTATGGGAATTTGCAGCATGGCGCAGCAGATTCTCCGGATGTGCAGAAAATACATCGCCCGGTGTCAGCCAATCCACAAAGCCCAGAAACACAGGTTGTCCGTTCCAGGCAGGAATATAGAAAAG
>JAGLCZ010000633.1 GCA_023145975.1 Candidatus Hydrogenedentota bacterium
GGGGAAACCGGGATGACAGTGGTGTCCGGGTTCCATCCCAGACGAGCGGAGCTTATCACCGCATTTGGCCGGCAATCCACCCGTCTACAAATACAGTATGACGCAGGCTCCAGATAGAACCTGCGTCATACGAATTTTCGGTCTTTGAAAGGTTTCGGGATCAGCGTAACCAGGGAATGTCTTCTGCGTCGGGCACTGCATTCTCAAGCAAAACCCAAAGGGCAAGCACCGTGGTATGCCCCTGGGGCATAGGTCGCCTGCCGTCCCCCCCTTTTCGATCCCAACTGCCGTCTTCCAGTTGTGCCGCTGCCACCGTATCCAACCATTTTTGCGGGATACGATCGGCATACCCAAGATAATACAGCACTGCCATGGCTTCCACCGCCAAGTCATTTTTCAGCCCCTGATCTTTTGCTATGGCGACCAACTGGTCGGCAAAACCATCCTCCACATCTGCAAGCTGCGTGAAGGCCTCTGCGCACCCAAGTTCGTTCAGCCACTGATATGCCCATATCATGTGACAAACAAAATATCCTCCAAAAGAGTTGGGCTTCCCTTTAAATTCCGTCTCCATGGCCTGGCGCACCAACTCATCTATGAAGGCATCATCCACTTTTACCTGATCGCAGTACATGGCGCGTAACACTACGCCGGATATGGAAGTACCCAAGTACTCCAGTGCTACGGCGGTAATATATTTTTGATCCCCTTCAGGCGTATAACGGGCAAATAAGGAGACCTGTTCCAGAAGTATTTTCGCATCGGCAAAATTATGCCCGGCTCTTCCCACTCTCCCATGCAAATTTATTTCTGCCAACTTCTCCGGCTCCATCTTGTTGAGGTCGACAAGCGCTTCGCCTGCGAATCCGTCATCAAGGGCAAATTTTCGCTGCAGGTAATCCAATATGCCATAATCCATCCAATTACAGGTGCGCTGATTCTGGTTTGCTGCCATCCACATCAGAGCCGTATCAATCTGCTTAGCATAGGGGCTATCGGCATAGGGGCGCAATTTTGGTTCGAAGGTCAGGGGATCCAGCGCTTTCGGTTCTTCCGGTGTTCCATGAGTTATTCGCTTTTTTTTACCATTCACTTCCCACTCTGTTATTGCAGCGACTTCCGTGGTCGCCTGCGGAACCGGGGCAGGTTTCACCGTTTCCACAACCGGCTGCGGCGTTTCGTCAGTCGACATGGATTCCGAAGTTTCCTGTTTGGGCGCAGAACAGGAAGGCAACAATACCCCCAACGCTGCAATTGTAAGCAATGAGATAACAACTCCGGATTTTTTGGTAAAAATCTTCATGGCAACAACTCCTTGTAAAACGGTTACTTTTTCAATTGTTTTAAAATAAAACCTTAACACAGCATGACGATACGGCATTCAGTGTATCAAGATTAACACCTTATTTCCGAACTCCCCCGGTAAAAATAAAAAAATACGCAGTTTCACAGAACAGACTGCTTCGCCTGCACTCGCAGAGACCGTGAAAATGCTAAAGAATATCCCGCTGCACCGTGTTATATTTTAATAACCTGTTTCCTTCAACAAATCCAGCAGCACTCTCGCTTTTTTATGGGAAGGCTGTACTTCAAGCACATGCTTAAGTAAAGGTATTACTTCTTCATTTTTATGCTGCCGGTACAACGAGAGTGCCAGATTGAACAATGCCGGCACACAATCCGGTCCTATTTCCAAAGCACGTTCCAGATACTTGTCGGCTTCCTCGTATCGTTCCAGCCCCACCAAGGCAGCCCCGTACTGACTTGTTATAGAAGAAAAGTCCATACTTTCCTTCAAAATAGTATCTAATATATTAAGTGCATCCTGATATCGTTGTTGGCGTATCAGCGCTGCCGCATAATTGTAGATATGCGCATGCACTCCCGGTTCAATTTTCATGGCTTCGCGAAAATGCACTTCTGCCAGACGAATACGCCCTTGTTCCGTGGCAATATGTCCAAGGTGATTCTGAGCTATTGCATTGGTATTATCGGTTACTGCAACAGCACGTTGTGCCAGTGTTTTGGTGTCGCGCCAAAACCCGCTCTGCCAGAAACAGAGTACCACCAGCACACCTACCAAAACCACAGCGGTGATTTTAAATCCCATAGGCGCGACATCGCCTTCATGCTCCCCCGCCTCTGCATTGGCAGCACCCGGCAAAAAGACCTCGTACAACAAAAATGCCGTCAGTAAATAAAGACCTATAGCCGGCGTGTAAACATATCGCAATGCGATGGATTCAAAATTATAGCGTAACAGTCCGCTGAGCGGGAGCAAAAGCAATACAAACCATGTCCATCCTACAATGAGATAGGGACGGCGTGCATAAAAAAACAGCAGCAAACAAGTAATCAGAATAAGAACTACGAATGCCGCCAGCATCATCCAAAGACTTATGTCTTCGCTTATCCTGGAATAAGACGTTATATAATTCACCGGATACAGGAGATGAAACAGATAGCGTATATAGGCAGTAAAAGAAAATCCCAGATTATTCAGCGGGGACGTGATCGCGTTTTTATCTAACACGTCAAACTGGTTTTTTCCCACAAATGCGAGAAAGATACCCACGCCGCTCATCGCCATCCAGGGTATCTTTTCCAGGATCAACCCTATTGCCCTCCGCACGGTTTCCGCTATGTTACGCAAATCGATACGAAGCCGACGCAAAGGCCAGTAATCAAGCATAAGCAATACTGCCGGCAACAGTACGCTTCCCTGTTTACTCAAGAACGCCAGCAGCATAAAGCACAAAGATGCTGCGCAGGCTTTCCAGGATCGGTCCTCAGTAAAACGCCGGTATGCCTCAATACTCAACAACAGAAAAAATGCCGGCATAATAACGTTACGCGCCTGTATCCAATTAACGGTCATCGCCTGTACGGGATGAACAGTAAATAATAATGCTGTCAGTAACGCCACGGGGAAATTTCGCAAAAGGCGCAACAATACAATAAATAAGGTGCAGGCACATAACAAATGCCATGCCATGGTCATGAAATGAAACCCGCCTGCCCAATCACCAAAAAGATTACTGTCCAGCATAAATGTCATTCCGGGCAAAGGAGAATACAGCCCGAAATTGGGTGTGGTAAATGCCCACCCTATATTTTCGATAGAAAGCCCTGAATTAATATGAGGATTATCGAAGATGATGTTGGGGTCATCGTAAAGCACATGTTCATAGGTAACACACCGTCCGTATACGGCGAGACCAATCACCACAATGGCAATAAGAGCCGCTATTTCACGGGACCGGCCGGATTTGCCCTGAGCTATATGATCTTCCTTTAAGGAAGGATTGTTATTGTTTTTCTTTGCAACCATAGTAAACCTGAGTATATAGGAAAATTAAATTTTTAAGCAAGCCCTGCCGCTATCCTTTTTAGAAACATCCACCCATAGCCAGGCAGCAGCATAGGCTTGGGATACTCGCGTAAAAGACGATACAGCCTTTTCGGACGCAGGTAAAAATTACGATTGGCATTGCCCAGATGCCAGTCAAGGGTTTTATCGCTTACAGCAGACAAATTGACCTTGACGCGCCAGTACTCCATTTCGTTGTAGGATACAGCGGCGAGTTTCTCCGGGCTGTGCTCCTCTACATATTTATAAAGCGGTGTATTTGGAAAAGGCGTTACCCTGAAAAAAGAAGCAATGTTTAATCGGGATTCGGATGCCACCCGTATGGTTTCTTTTATTTCAGCTTCCGTTTCAGTGGGAAAGCCAAGCATAACATAGCCGTTGGTAAACACCTTCCGCTCAGCGCATAAAGCAACTGCCTCCAGAAACTTCGGGATATTAAGTCGTTTTCTGATAAGTTCCTGGATACGCGGTGTACCGGATTCAAGTGCCAACGCCGTGTAATACATGCCCGCTCCCACCAAGGCATCCACGGTTTCCACATCAAGCAAATCCCCCCGGATCGCATTTGGAAAAATGGTTTTGACTGCTCCAACTTTCTGCTGCAGTAATTCAGAATATTCCAATACCCTTTTTCGGTCGAGGTTGAAGCAGTCGTCCACAAACTCCACCTCTTCAACGCCAAAGGTTTTCATGCCGTATTCGATTTCCTCGACCATCCGTGCTGCCGAATGCGCACGAAATTTACGACCGAAAACATTGTGACAATAAATACAGCCGTAGGGACAGCCGCGACTACTGAACAACGCCATATACTTTCTGCGCGGGATGGGTGCCATAGCAGGCTGTCGCCAGTATCGACTCACATCGATGAGATCATAGGCAGGCAGGGGCAAGGTATCGAGGTCTTCGATAAGGGGCTGCATACCGGGATTTACCACGACGGTACCGTCAGTATCACGCCGAATCAACCCCGGAATATCCGCCATAGTTCCCCCTTCGATAACAGCACGGACGATCTGTTCCATAAGCACTTCACCCTCACCCACTACCGCCGCGTCCGCCGCTGTTACTGCCAGCGAGTCCTCGCCAAAAGCAGCAATATGAGGTCCGCCCAACACCTGCAGCGTATTGGGAAGTGCGACCCGCAACGCCTCTGTAATCCCGGGCAGTGCATAAGAGGAAGGGGTCATACACCCCAAGCCTATAATATCGGGTTCAAAAGCAATTGCTTCTTTGACCAGCCGCTCTGAAGACCACCCCTCCACACGCTGGTTCACCACACAAATATCCAGGGAAAATCTTTCGCGAAGCCACGCTGCAATGTACAATAAACCCAGGGGAGGCGTAACAAGGGCACAGCTGGATGGCGGTGATACTGCAGCGAGAAAAAACCTGAGTTTTCCCTGACGATTTATTTGGGCTGCTTTAGTCATATCCAAGTGCTCTCCTGCAATACAGGCAATACATCATCGTTTTCGATCCAGTAATACTACGGAACCCGTGGGCAACACAAGCCCTTAACGTTATCTGTTCTTGCCTGTCAGTCTGATACTCGATTATACTACAATCATTACATCTACGGCATATAACATTTTGGATGCAGGGACATGACATGAAGAAAAAAAACAGAAATATAACGAAAAAGATAAAACAGCTCCTTCCCGCTCCGCCCCCGTTGCCCACTGCCACCTATGAATACCGGGGGATGGCGGTGATAGCTGCGCTGTGCTTTATCGTTTTCGGATATAATATCACCTTCTCCCATTTTCAGTTCGATGTCCCGCAAATGATCTTCGAGAATCCCCATATCAATACCGGGCTGAGCTGGGAAAATATTCAGTGGGTATTCACCACGCCCAACCTGGCACTTTACCAACCATTACCCGATCTCACCTTCATGCTGGAAAGCCAATTCTTCGGAAACTGGTCCGGCGGATACAATACCATGACGCTGCTCTGGCATATTGCCTGCATGTGCCTGTTTCTCCGGGTAATGACACGGCTCACCCATAATTTCACGGTAATATTTGCTGCAACCTTATTGCTTGCGGTTCATCCTGTACAAACGCTGATTGTGAGCCAGATGGCACCACGCAACGAAATCATGCAGGCTTTTTTTATGTTACTCAGCATAGATGCCTACCGCCGTTATGTAGAAAAAGGTTCCTATCCCGCGTATGCCTTTTCCCTCGTCTGTATGGCGGTGGGACTGCTGTGCAAACAGGTTATTGTCATACTTCCCGTTGCCCTGCTTCTTCTGGATTACTGGCCTTTCAAACGGATTGATCTTTCTTTCCAGGATTTTCGCCAGACGCTGCGAACAGCCGGGAAACTCATCCTTGAAAAGATGCCCTGGTTTTCCGTTTCGCTGCTGGGTATCTTCCTTGCCTTCTATGGCAAAACACAATACGATCAAATAAACTACCATGTTTCCCGACTAAGTCTATCCGATAGTATCTACGCTGTCATTACGGGGTATGCACGCTATTTAGGACACCTGCTGTACCCGGTACGTGTTTCTTACTTCGAAACCTACGGACAGATCCATTATCTCTGGTTTTTTCTGCTTTCAGCGGCAGTGTTACTTACAATCACTATCGGTGTATTTATAGGACGCAAAAAATACCCTTACCTCATTATCGGCTGGTGCTGGTTCATTGCCTTTTTATTTCCCGTAAGCGGCGTGGTTCCGTACATGATAGAAGCTATCTCATTACGCTATCTGTACATCCCTGCCATGGGTCTGGCTATTGCTGTAAGCATGGGTTGGTACACTATCTCCCGCCCACGAAAAACGGAGGGGGAAACGGAGAAACTATCGAAAACAGGACAGGAAATAATGCCTTCCCGATATTGGGTAAGCATCGCTATTGTTACTGCTCTGCTTTCCGTACTCGCCTTCTGGCAAAATACTTTTCTTCGTGATACGGAAAGTATCGTCCAGCGCATGCAAGAATTAGCAGACGGCAAAAATACTATGGGACATAACGCACTTGCCATAGTACGTATGAAACAGAAACGGTACGAAGAAGCGGAAGAACATTATAGACGCTGTGTCGAACTTCAGCCAAAAACCTATATTTACCGATTATACTACGGCAGACTGCTTAATCAGGCAAAAAAATATCAGGAACAGATGGACATTTTGGCACCTGCCGTGGAAGCGTTCCCGGACGACCCGGCATACCTGGAACTGTACGGCGTAGGACTACTGGAAACAGGGCGGGTGCGCCAGGCTGAAGTATGCTTCCGGCACGGACTGCGATGTGTGCCCGATGCTCCCGCCATGATGCAAAACCTGGCATATTCCCTGATACTGCAGGGGAAGTACAGCGAGGCGATCTCTTTCCTGGAAAATGTGTTACAGGTGGAACCGAATAACCCAACAGCACAAAAGATGAAACAGGTTGCGGAAAAGGCACTGGCACAATACAATCGGTAAGCTATTCGCCGGAGAGCAACCCCTTAAAGGCACGGTTCAATGCAATAGGAAGATAGAGCGGCAGCAGATGGCGTTGGGGAAAATCGCGCATGATGCGATAGAGCCGCCCGGGGCGCAAAAAGAAATCACGGGTCGCTTTGCGTTGATAAAAATAGAGCTGCTCATTGGATACGCTGGA
>JAGLCZ010000634.1 GCA_023145975.1 Candidatus Hydrogenedentota bacterium
AGTCCCGGCAACTGGGTCAGCCGATCATTCAACTGCCGTATCTGTGCGACACTCGCCTGGTTGCGCGTGTCCAAATCCCGTAACTGTATCTTCGCCAGAATCGCGGAGATGGGATGAATGCGCAGTTTGGAGCCGAGCGCCGTGCCCTGATATTTACGATAGGGACTGTCTTCCGGAAAGGTGTTCGGCAGATCATAGTTGCCGTAGGTAACGGCACGTTCGTAATCGCCCTGTTCTTTGTACATGCCCACACCGCCTTCGATGGCAGGTAACGGTTTCGTCGCCTGAAAACTGAAGCCTGCCATACGCCCCCAATTACCGATCTTGGTGTCTTTTACCCGGGCACCGTGGGCGTGGCTGGCATCTTCCACTACAGACAAGCCTTTCTCTTCTGCAAAGGCACAGATATCATCCATGTCACAGGGCAACCCATACCAATGTACGGGCATAATCGCTTTTGTTCTTGGTGTAAGACGACGCTTACAGTCTTCAAGATCAAGGTTCATGGTGCGGGGGTTCACATCTACGAAGACGGGCACGAGATCAAAGAAACGCATGGGCACTACAGGAAACCAGGTGCTGTAGTCCGGCACCAGTATCTCACTGCCTGCCGGCAGATCCAGCGCGAAGAGCATCGAGGTCAATGCACTGGTGCCGTTACAATGTGCTTTGGTATAGGCGCAACCGTGATACTCCTGCCATGCCTGTTCAAATTCTGCTACAGGTCCATAATTCGGCGCCTGCAGCAGCGTGGTAACCGCTTCAATTTCTTCTGCACCGTACAAGGGCCACTTTGTGGGGGAAACCGCCTGATGGGTAATCGCTTTGGAACCGCCGTTCAGGGCGAGTGTTTCCACCGTCCCCTTTGACGCAGCGGAAGCAGCCCGTGTTCCTGCCAGTCCGCCCAGATAAAGCCCTGCTCCCAGCGTTCCTGTTGTCTTTAGAAAATCCCTGCGTGTCGCTGCATCATTCTTCTTGCCGGTTTCCATGATTGTCATCTCCTGTCGTTGGTTTTCCT
>JAGLCZ010000635.1 GCA_023145975.1 Candidatus Hydrogenedentota bacterium
AGGTGACATATATCGCCGAATAATTCTGCGCCCCCCTGAAGTTTTTCTGCGACCGGGATATATAGTCCCCCTTCTGCTTCGCATAGTTTTTTCAATTCTTCGTTATAAATCGAAAGTATACGTAGGTAACTGTCAAAGGTAACAAATGATCCTCCCCACTCTTTCATAGTTAGATAATTGTAGTACTTATATTCTTCTGTAGATAATTTTTGGGGATCGGGTGCTGCGAAACTACATAGCGCTGTTTTGATTCCCCGTTTAGTGGATTCCTGAAGGATGCAGCGTAAGTTTGGCATTATATGTTTTTTTATTGCATCACGAATGGCCGGGTCAGAGGGCAAAAGGAAATTATTGCAATATTCCGTAATAAACCGGGAGCGCCGAAGTCTTATCTGGTGTGGCGTAGCTTCAGCCACAAGTCTGGGAAGCAGCTGGTGACAAATATCATTGGTAGCGTTGTAAATAACGAGCATGTTGGGAGTAAGGGCAAGATAGTCTGGAAACCGCATGCGGTGCTTCATAGAGTTCATACCGGAAATTCCACAATTGATGACATCCACAAAATTATCCTTAAAAAAATGGTTAATTTTGGTTTCCAGTACAGCAGGATAGGTTAATTCGTTTCTAGTCCCCTCTTCAGTCGTTGAAGCGCCAATGCAGAGGATTCTGTAGGTGCCTTTGGGTTTGGGAAGAATAATATCCCAATCACGAAAGCCATAATTATTAAGATAATATTCTTCAGAAATCCCTAAAATACCAGTATGTACCTGTTTGGTAATATGTTTTTTATAGGTCATAAAAGGAAGTTTCCACATGGAATCATCAGCAATAGTGGGAATGGCTTCCGAATCTGCAAACATAAGCCATACTTCGTCTGATTTTCCATCATCCAGTTGGGAATATTGTGGCAATGCCAGGCAGTACCCAAAGGAATCACCTTCTTTTTTTTTGGAATATTCTACAAAATGAACAGTACTTTTCCAATGGGATTTTTGGGTGATTGCATTCAGTATTGGCTGCACATCTGTATCTTCTACATAATTTTTTATAGTATCTGTTCCCGAATAATCAG
>JAGLCZ010000636.1 GCA_023145975.1 Candidatus Hydrogenedentota bacterium
ATAGATACCCGGGAACACTGTGCCAGTGCCATGCCCGCAACGACCTTCTTGGGTTTGTGTACCATGGCATCCACTGTATCTGCTTTCTCTTGACCGGTTGCCAAAATAACAACATGTTTAATATGTGAAAGTAGAGCAGGGGTGATGGTAATACGGTTCGGTCCTTCTTGTCTGTGAACTGGAACAGCAAAGCGGTCGTTAGCACAGAAGCGAAGCTGTTCTTTTGTGAACAGGGAGCAGGTGTGCCCATCATTTCCAAGCCCCAGGAAAGCAAGCGGAATGATACCGCCTTCTTCAAAAAACTTCTGCCAGATTTTATGATATTCCGTTGCTGCTGTTTCCAGGGACAATTCTGTATTTACTTGAAATACCTGTGCGGCCGGAACGTTGAGTGCCTGCAGCATAGCAATGGATAGCGCATAGTTATTGGCAGCATTGTTGACAGGAACAAGGCGTTCATCGGTATAGCCAATATGAAAATGAGATGATACAGAAAATGGTTGTTTGGTAATGCGCTGAAAAAGAGGACGAGGGGTATTGCCACCGGGAATCAATACGGCTGTTGGTGACTTTGTGTCCTTCTGCGCAGTGGCTTGAAACAGCCTTTGCGCTGCATTGAACAACGCGCTGCCGGTATCAAAGATAGTTGTCCTGAACATATTTATTTCCTCTACATGCTTGGAATGATTGGAATCTGTAGTACCCAGCTGCAATAATCCAGTTCACAGTTAAGGGTAGTGAGATGGTATTATAACGCCCCTAAGCGTTTTATAGACAATATAAAAATATTACTATGAAATGCTGCTTCAGAATTGGCTGTCGCAATTATCACAATAAACCCCCGCATGAGTGCATAGGTTGTCAGGTGGGTACAGATAAATACTTGTTGAGCCAACTCATTTTTACTGTATAGCATGACGACAACTTACGGATATCGGTATGAGAAAACAAAAACAGAATGATTCGCTTGTAATTGCGGGACGTACTTTTTCTTCACGTCTTTTAATTGGAACGGGCAAATTTCCCTCGGCGCAGGCATTGAGTGATACTATTGAGTCGACTGGTGCAGAAATTGTGACGGTTGCGATGCGGCGTATTGATCTGAATGCGCCTGAAGAGGAAGGGATACTGTCTGCTATTGATCGCGATAAGCAGCTGATTCTGCCCAATACCAGCGGTGCGCGGGATGCCAATGAGGCGGTACGTCTTGCACGTCTTGCACGCGCGTCCGGACTGGAACCCTGGGTAAAACTGGAACTGACTCCGGAGCCGCGTTACTTGCTGCCGGATCCTTTTGAAACACTTCTTGCCGCAGAAATATTGATCAAGGATGGATTTGTTGTACTACCGTATATACAGGCGGATCCGATGCTTGCTAAGCGACTGGAAGAGCTGGGTACCGCAACTGTAATGCCCTTGGGGGCACCCATAGGAAGCAATCGCGGTCTTCGTACACGCGATATGATTCGCATCATTATTGAACAGGCCAATATACCGGTGGTAGTCGATGCGGGTTTGGGTGCACCGTCTCATGCTGCAGACGCTA
>JAGLCZ010000637.1 GCA_023145975.1 Candidatus Hydrogenedentota bacterium
CCTCATTCCGCTGCACGGCGGAAAACAATGCTATACCACCGCTATCATAATTGCAATGACGGAGATGAAAAGCCCCACCAAACCGTTCCGATATATGTTACTCTCCATGGTAGCTTCTTCATAGAATTTGCGTATCTTTGACGTATTGGAATACGTACGCAGCAGATCACGCAATTGAAAATTTACTTCATGGCCCATACTCATCCAGAATTTCCCCTCCTCAAAAACAGGTTCTTCTTCCGAATTTTCCGGCAACGGAATGAATCCCACCATATAAACACGCCCTGTGGATTCAAGTATATGCTCAATATTTTCAAAACGCCAACTGATAGTTCCAGTGTATTTATCTTCGTAACGCTCCATGTCCAATACGGCAGTATGATACACCACCCCCCCGAAACCTTCCGGCACTTCAAAAGGAACGGTCTCATCAATAGGCGGTAAATTCTGCCCCAGTATGGCAACAGCAGGACGCAGCAAGCGATATCGATCCAATGCTGGAATACCCATTTGTAATTCCACACGATCACCATAAGTACCCTCAAAACGAAACCACAATGCATCCGCCGATTCGCGTGCCTGATGATACCCGATATGCCCCTTTTCCGGTGCCTCAATAATATGCGCTGTACGCGCTTCTGTAAATTCACCATCAATAACCACCGGCAGGTAATCCCACGGCGTAGCAGCGGCGGCACAAGGCACAGCCATTGCAAGCATGGCAACACCAATCCTCAGCAGTACGGTACATTTTGTCATGACCATTCGTCCTTATTTAATCCAATGCAGCGACAGAATCGACAGCGACCAGTCCGATCCATTGTACCCGTTTTCCGTCGTAAATAGCATCTTTAGTGAAGATACCCTATGCAAACGGGAACATTCATTTGCTTTACTGTACTATCCAATAACTTCAGGATTGGTTCCAATAAAAAAAAGGAACAGGATACAAGTTGCGTTTATCATATCACTACGGGTAGGATACGCACATTGTTTACCCCCTGTTGACAGCACCATCAATACAAGGAATCGATACTCCTTCATGTCCGATACTACTACCGATACCCAGACGATAACCGATACGCCGAAGAATGATGTTCTAAGCGCAGAGGCGTTACGTTTGAAACTGGATGAGTTTGAAGGTCCTTTTGAAGTACTGCTCTATCTGATCAAAGAACAGGAAATAGATATCTTCGATATCCCTATTTTTCAGGTAACAAAACAATATCTGCAATTTTTAGATGGGCTTCAACTTGAGCAAATAGATGTGGCAGGCGATTTTCTTATACTTGCCGCCACACTCATCCAGATCAAATCCCGCATGATTTTACCCATCGAAATTGATCAGGACGAAGAAGAAGAATTAGAGGAAGAAGACCCCCGACTGGAACTGGTGGTAAAACTGCTCGAATACCGCAAGTATCGCGACCTGGCAACGTTACTGGGTGACCGAAGTGAACAACGGGC
>JAGLCZ010000638.1 GCA_023145975.1 Candidatus Hydrogenedentota bacterium
GGATACATGGCGTGGATGAGAAATGCCGGCTTTTTAAATGGAAGACGCATTACAGTCCGCTGGGATTTATGCCGGGGGCGGTCTAGTTGTTAAAGTGTTTTCGTAGTGCTGTTACAAATGCTTCAGCAAACCACTGGCGCCACTCTGGATCAGCAAGACGCTTCTGATCCTTGGGGTTGGTCATGTTTGCTACTTCAACCAGCACTTTGGTGGGTATGATTGTATTCCGCAACACAGCGGGTACATAGGCACGTCCCCGGCTTTGACGAATAACGTTACGGATTGGATCCCCCGCATCGTGTACCTTCAGGGGCGGATTGTTGCTGCGCATTGCTTGAAGCAGGGTGTTGGCAAAGTTCTGAGAAAGGGCTTCATCCTTTCTGCGTTGTGAGGAGCTGCTGCTCGAGGTAGGATGGCGGCGTACCTCTTCAAAGCGTTTGTAAATACTGCCGGACGGGCGTTCCGATGAGCGTCGGTATTTTGCGCCGGGAACATATACCATGGCACCACGCAGTGAATCATTGAACAGCGCATCACAATGGATACTTGCAAAGATGATCTTGCGTTCGTTTACGCCCCGTCCACGTTCCTTAAAGTAAATATCATTGGCGAGATACCAGCGCAGGTTCGCAGAGATTTTGGCATTGGTGTTCGTATAATTGGGTGTTGTCTTTAACACTTCATTGCTGTCCTGAGTAAATCGTGAAACATTGGTGGGCGTGTTCCCCTGCTTCCGATCGTATACCGTGGTATGCACTTTTGCACGGGTATAGGTTTCGAGCAGCAGTTTAATTCGGCATACAATGTCGTAGTTGATTTCATCTTCAAATAAAGCAAGCCGCGTTATAGCTGCCCCGCGGTCGCGTCCGCCATGACCGGAGTCCAGTACGACTACCACGCCATCCAAATCTTTGGTGACTATCTGGTCTGCACGTAAGCGCCGCGCTTCTTCCCGAATCTCTTCGTATGCCTGGCGTGATTCAGAACCAGCAGGTTGGTAACGATCAGACAGCATTTTTACGGGAATGATGACTCGCTGACCGGCATTCATGCGATGTACATTATGTATTCCGCTGCGTTTTTGAATGATTTCGCAGGCGTGCAGGATGTCTTCATTTTCCCGGTAGTCCGTGAATCGTACCACCACGGCGGAATATAAACTCTCACCCAGTTTTAGTTCATATTGGGCAAAGGGGCCTTCACTGTTTTCGCCGTATTTTAGCAGTCCATTTGTCGTTTCTTTATTGCTGTTGGATGCGGCGGAAGCAGCAGGTGCATCTTCCCGCTTGGGTACATGGTTCGCAGTGACTAAAGCAGGTCCCGGGGTGCGTGTGGGGGGCGGCGGCGGTGGTTGTGGCGAATGGGTTTTCATAACGGGTTGTAACAGGGGCTGAGGTATCAGAATGCGACAGCTTCGGTTTAATGGTTCTTTTACTTGTTGGTTGGCATTATGATCAAGAATTTTTCGAGAATCGGCACCGGAACCTGTGAGCCACTCTGCCAGGGCGAACACGGATTCCGCACCATTCGTTCCTGAAAAGCGTACGGTGTGCCACCACCCTGCCGCATCAACATAGTCAAGGGGAAATACCACCTCGAGAACTTTTCGTTGTGACTTTACATTTAACTTTTTGAAAGGAATTGCTACGGCCAGGCGGTCCTTGTAGAGCCGCCATTCTTTGCCGTCGGCAAGGTACTTTCCGAGTAAAGACTGTGCGCGATTGCCTTTGGGAGGACTGCATTCCAGGAATAACACTTGTCCACCGCGTATGGCGGCATAGACGCCGGGTTCCAGCTGCTCACGAAGGACTACGCTTGCCATGGAAGAGGAGGCGAGAAGTACTGTCAGCAGTATGATGTGATACCGCTGTATTCTCTGGTTTAGCGTATGTTTATGCAATAATAGTCTCCGTATACCATTCATCAGGCACTCTAAATTGCCTCGTACCCATGGCGATACCCCTATAAGTATATATCGTACCATACAGCAGAGAAAAATACAAGATATGGGAATGTTTTTTTAATATATCGCGAAAACTACTATATATTGTATCAATCTTCAGTTGGAAGCTCGTCGCTAACAGTGGTGAGCGATCGTGGTAGGGGGGAGTCGTTATATGCGTTGCTTTTCGGTTATAAAGATTCTTTTTGATTCGTTTCGAAAATTCCTGGAATACAATTTGACTTGGCATAGTCTTACAGGGGACAATTATGCCACGGTTATTATATAGGTGGATGAGGAATGGTTACTGTCGGTTTGCATTGGGGGCATAACACCTGTAGAAAATAAACGTTGGGTGGCTTCAACTTTATTCATATTTCTGGAAGATCGAAGAGAATTCATGTGTATTGAAAAACAAACGATACCCCCATCGCAGCGAATGGAAGATCTGATTTCCATACTCGATGTACTGAAAGCCCTCTCTTCCAGGCATGATGCCCATGAAATTTCCTTTGCATTTGTGGAGCAGGTTGCCCGTATTTTATCCGTTGATCGTTGTTCTCTGGTTCGTGTACGGGACGGGCAGGATGAGGGACACGTTTTGGTTTCTCATGAAAACGAGAACTTTCGGGACTATGTAATTGAACTGGAGAAATATCCTGAATTGATTACTGCTTCCCAAACTGGTAACGTATTGATTATTGATGACGAAACTGGTCACCCACTTGCGCAGGAGGTTCGTGGAATGTTACAACAGGCGGGTATGGCATCGTTGTTTGTGTTTCCCCTGCTGCGACAAAATACAGGTGCGGATACATTGATGCTGCGTGTTGCACGCAGGCACGGTACTTTTACGCCCCGTGAGCGTAGTTTTTTACAGACGATTACCGAAATAACTGCTGCGATGATTGGGCAAGCCTATTTACTGGAGAGTCTTCAGGCGGCTAACAGACACCTGGAGCAGTTGGCAATTACAGACGGTCTCACCGGTGTATATAACCGACGTTATTTCCAGGAACGTTTTGAACATGAATTTGCGCGGGCACTCCGATACCACCTTCCCTTCTCCTGTGTTTTATTTGATATAGATGATTTCAAAGAGATCAATGATACCTATGGACATTTGGTAGGTGATGAGATTTTGAAGGAAGTGGTGGAGCTGATGATTGTTTGTACACGGCATGTTGATATTTTAGCGCGCTATGGGGGGGAGGAATTTGTTATCCTATTACCGCAGACCAATGTGCAAGGTGCTTTAATTGAAGCGGAGCGTATGCGTGAACATATGGAAACGCATGTCTTTTCGAAATTGCCCGAAGACAAGAAGATTACTATCAGCGTCGGGGTTGCCGGATTGGATCCGGAAATTATGAATGTAAGTAATGATTTGCTGCATGCTGCTGACCTGGCTCTTTACGAAGCGAAAAGCAACGGGAAAAACCGTGTTGTTGTTAATGAGAACCTCAAGAAGGAATAAAGTATGAAACTGAAACTTACGCTGTTGTTGTGTGTATTACTGGTATCTATTGGATGTGCTCGTATGGGGTCGTCTTTCATAAAGATGCGCCCTGACTATACTCAGGTTCCGGAAGTGGAACTGCGTGCAGCGGCTGCTGCCCTCGAAAAGGCTGCAATCCAGGGGGAACAGGAGCCGAATCTGGACGGTTTCGCAGGGGTTGTTCTGGATACACCGGAAATAGCACAGGCCATACGCACTCGTGCCTTGCGTGCATCGCTGTTTGCCGACTTAGTTGAATCCGGACATGTATACGAACAGAAAAACGGTACCATAAAGATCATTAATTCACGTGAATATAAACGTGTCGCTTCTTCTAAGGAACGCGATCGGAATGCGGTATTGGTGATGAGTGAAAATCAGAATCGATGGACACTTTATGAAGGTGTCGTTGAGGCGTCACAGTGGTCGCCCGGTGCTTTAGCTGCGGTGCAGCACTGCTTCTATGAAGCGCGGGTTGCGCTCATGAAAGCGGGTGGTAAATATGAAGATGAACAGGGAAATATTGTAGTCAAATAGCAGCTTACTCCCCTGCTTTGCTGTGATAAACGGAACAGAATATCATGATAGATCTGCGTAGCGATACCGTAACACAACCTTCAGTCGGCATGCGTCATGCCATGGCGGAGGCTGAGGTGGGCGATGACGTATACGGCGAAGATCCTACGGTTAATCGCTTGCAGGATTACGCAGCAGAGCTATTGGGAAAGGAAAGTGCATTGCTGCTGCCGTCAGGGACTATGGCGAACCTTGTTGCTTTCCTTGCACAGACTCATCCCGGGGATACGGTGATTCTAAGTGAAGAGGCGCATCCGTTTCGTTATGAACGCGCCAATCTTGCCCGGGTGGCCGGCTTAATGATTCATACCATTCCGGATACGTTGGGGAAATTTACGGCTAAGGATGTTGCCGAAAGGGTTGTAGTTGAGGATGATCCTCATTTGTCGCGGACAACATTGGTTTCAATAGAGAATACGACGAATAGAGGAGGCGGTGCCTGTTGGGAATTTTATGATGTGGAGGCCATTGCAGCGGTGTGTCGCAATAATAATATGCGTCTGCATTGTGACGGTGCACGTATTTTCAATGCCTGTATTGTAACGAATGTGGAAGCGCAATACTATGCGCGGTGTTGCGATACCCTTTCCTTTTGTTTATCCAAGGGGCTTGGTGCCCCTGCCGGATCGATATTGGCAGGAGATAAAGCGACTCTGAAACGTGCCCTTGATTATCGTAAAATGCTGGGCGGCGGTATGCGTCAGTCAGGCGTGTTGGCAGCTGCGGGGCTGTATGCACTGGAGAATCATTTGGATGCGCTGGAAGAGGATCACCGGCGTGCACGCATATTTCGTCGTGCTTTGGAAGGGGAAGGGCTTCGATTTCCTTTGCCTTCACCAACTAATATCCTCTATATTGAGGTCAATAATCCTGAACGTGTAACGGTCGCGTTAAAACAGCATGGTGTACGCGTTTGCCCACACGGTACCGGTAGAATACGTGTGGTATTTCACCGGGATATAGATGATCATGCCATGGCACAATCTATAGAAGTATTTAAACAAATCGTGTGCTGATTCTGCTAATTCCACCGCCTATTCATAACAAGGGAATATCTCGGGAATATTATGCGAGTACCACTCATATCCGGATACCGTGAACTGGAACAGCCACAGCGTCGTTTCCTCATGTACGTGGCAATCAATGTCATATCCTGGCAAAATATTGTTGGTCCGGCTACTATTCTTTTCGCTCGTAAAATAGAAATGCCTGAATCACTTGTGGGAGTGATGTTGTCCTTCATGCCTTTTTCCACACTCTTACTCTTGTTCACTGTGCCTATGATTATGCGGCTCGGTCCCAAACGCGTTATGATGAATGCATGGCTTGGACGCAATATCATTGCCTGCATCATCTTCTTGATGCCTTTGGCGTTGGCAACAGGAGAGAGATGGTTAAGTTGGAGTGTGTTGCTGCTGACCGTTTTGGGGTTTTGTATATTGCGGGCGGTGGGTGCAGGTGGATGGTTACCCTGGCTGCATGAGATTGTCCCTGTAAAAAAACGTTCTGTGTACTTTAGTACAGAAGCCGCCATTACACAGTTGATAAATGTTGCAGTGTTGTTTACGCAGGCGCGTTTGCTTGCCGTGCCTGAACCCGGAACCAACCGTTTTCTTTTAATTTTCGGACTGGGTATTACAATGGGTCTTCTGAGTTTACTGTGGATGCGGCGTATTCCCGGTGGTGAAGGGATGCCGGAAGTGGAGGTGTCCAGCGGCATGGCAGCATTGCGTCGTGCTGCAGCAGACCGCACATTTACATC
>JAGLCZ010000639.1 GCA_023145975.1 Candidatus Hydrogenedentota bacterium
ACTAAAGCGGAATTCGAAGCGGTATATTGTGACGGCGATTCTCTGGAAGACTTGTACCCTGAATTTGCCGATGAGTTGGCAGGTATAGCACATGTGTACGGAACTTTTTGGGAATGTAAGCAGCCCTATGATGATCCGGGGGCTTATGCGTTTGACGATTGTGAAGGGGATATAACCTCTCAAATATCAGTTGCAGGAGTAGAAAATATTTTGACTGGTGAGACGGGCATAGCATATCTGGTGCTATATGCAGTGCTTAATCCGCCAAGGGATATTCCTGCGCAATACAGAATTCGAGTTGTGGTTATTCAAGACAGCATACGGCCAATAGCTTCTCTGCAGGGAGAGGGATATGCTTATGGCAACATGCAGGATAGCAACTTTACCCCGCCGCCCTACTGGTGGTGGCCAGTCTGCCAGGCAGCGTATCAGGCAAAATACGAAACGTCGCAGTGGTTTGGTGATTCGGTTGATGCTGTTTGGGATTTACCTACTGCTTCCGCATGGATATCTAGCTCGAAGGGTGTAAAAGAGGAATGGATTGAGGAGCCTATGAAGTGGTATTGCGATAAGGCGAGTTATGAAGACCCGGGTGCTGTTGTCATGGATAGCTGCGAAGGTTTCCTGGAACCTAATGAGACTGTAATAGTGATAACCCGATCTAATATAGATGTAACAGGATTAACAAAAGACCAGGAGGTTTTTGTTTATGTGGCACGCCTTGGTGACTTAAACGGCCTTATTGATGATGATCCGAGATGTTCTGGAGATCCACTTGTAATTGAAGAACCCTATAGTCTTGCAGAAATTGAGCAGTTGCTTCTGGATAATTTTGACGTTGCCGATGCCGATGCCGATGGTTTGTTAACTTATGAAGAAGCCACTACCATCTATGCCGAACTCACTCTAGCGGAATTTTATGCAATGAGTGATTATTATTACAACGACTTTCTGAGCAGAAGTGACCTTTTCCCTGAATGCGAAGATCCCTTCCCCAGGTTTTATCAATCCTCTCATTGGCATGGCTACCGGATTTATTATTTCATGAGAGATAGTTCTGGTAACCTTGTATTTCGGCGGACGCGGCTTGTGGAACCGCGGTACGGTGTAGCTATTATCGGAGTAGAAGGGACGACTACAATTAATTGTGGTGATGACTTTAGTCCGACGGAAGGAATTACGGTTCTTGATACCTGTGAGGGGGATATTACCAATCGCCTGATAATTACGGGGTATGTAGATACGGCGGTGCCCGGTACTTACGAATTGTTATACAGCGCAGAGAATAATTATGGTACGCCTGGGCAATCGACACGTCGTATTGATGTGGTAGATAACATACCACCGAAAATTATTTTATTGAATGACTCGGGTACCCCGGAAGACAATCCAGAGATTTCGATTCCATGGTGCGTATGGCGCATGCAGGCCGCCGAGGCATTGTATGGAAAAGAGTGGTGGAATGATCAATACTGGCTGCAACCCTACAATGGGTGGGTTGTAGAAGACCTTTGCGATGATGGTGTGCGTCTTACCGGAGAAGTACTGCTCGGCGGTAAAACTGATATTCGCGAAGCTCTCCAGTTCCTGCAGGATCCCCGTGGACAAGGCGTTGATCCTGCCCCCTACCTGAAGAATTACCCTGTGTATCATAATGTCACGGATACCAATGGTAACCATGCCCTCCCTGTAATACGAAACGTTACTATTGCCGCCACAACGCCGGATATCATTCTCATTGGTGACATAATGAAAATCTGGGAATGCGGCGTTCCCTATGAAGATGAAGGCGTAGGAACTATTAACGATTTAATGGAAGGCGGTTCAGTAGATGCCTGCTATACGGGCGATCCGAACTCCGGCTATTTTGAGACTTCCTTCAAGGTCGTACCGCCTGAAACGGCTCCGGATTCCGTACCTTACGCACCTTACTTTCTTGGAGCAACTGTAATCACTATTGATGATTCCGTTCTGGGCGATCACGCAATCATGTTCCGGACAACCAATCCTCTGAACTATGCCCAGGTTGTAACACGCACCGTACGTGTAGCTGATGGGCATGGTCCGGAAATTTCTGCGGATTTCGTCAATTACATCCTTCCCCATGACGATGGCGATATCTATGAGTTTGACTGCCTGAACGTTCTGGAAGCGGACATAAGTGAATTTTTGACCTATACTGCAACTGACTCCTGTGATAGTGATATCACCGATAAGGTAGAATACGAAATTATCCGGGAAGATCAGGCGGATGGTACAGGCATTTACACAGTCAAGTTATCCGTCACCGATACAGGCGGCAACCTGACCGAAAAAGAAACGGAACAGTTCATATCCATAAGCACCAGTGCCCCCACTCTCGACCTGGGCACATGGACCGGCGATGTTGACGGACCATTCCAACTACACGACTGTGCAGTTGATTTTGTGGAACCCGCCGACTTTACAGGCGTTGACGGTTGCGGTGCAGATTTAGGGGCACCGCAATCCGAACTCCTGGACGGCGACCCGGGTATCTGGGTGTGGGCATGGGCATTGGATGAAACAGGTGAACCTTTGTGGCAAGAGACCGACACAGATCCTGAACCTGTGGTATACGCTTATGTCGACGGATTTACTAAACTGAAAGGCGACTACCTGATCATTTATACGGCCTTTGATCTTTGGGATGATACCTATCCGGAATTAGGCGAAGACGATGACTTGCCGCCTGTTTTCGATGAAGAGGGCAACCTATTCCGCGATGGAGATGGTAATCTCACCATTGACTTTGCAAGATTGGTTCGCGTTGTAGATCGCACAGCCCCCGTTATTACGCTGGCGGGTGAAGAAGCACCAACAATCAATTGCGGTATTCCCTTTAGTGATCCCGGTGCAACAGCTGCGGATCTCTGTGATGGTGATCTGAGTGCTGATATTGTGGTAGGCGGTGACCTTTTAGATGTGACTATCATTGGCACTTATGTCTTAACCTATAATGTTAGTGACAGCACTGGAAATGCTGCTGCACTCAAAACACGCATTGTAACGGTTATCGATAGCATCGTCCCCACCATAACATTACTTGGAAGCGATGAAATTACCCTGGAATGCGGCATCGACAGTTATAATGATCCGGGTGTTCTGGCAAGTGACAGCTGTGTGGGCAATCTCACAGACGGTGTTGAAATCACAGGTGATGCTGTTGACACTGGCGTGGCAGGGGACTATACAATCACTTATAGCGTTCGCGACGCTGACGACAACGTTGCCGCTGTTAACCGGATTGTTCATGTGGTGGATACCACGGCTCCAGTAATTACGCTGCTTGAAGCGGAAGTTATTAATGTGGAATGCGGCATTAACTTTGAAGACCCCGGCTATCTCGCCGAAGACGCCTGTACAGGCGATCTTTCCGCAGAAGTCATCGTTGAAGGCGACGTGGTGGACACCGGTGTCTTTGGCGTGTATGTCATTACATACACAGTCAGCGATAGTACGGGGAATGTCACCATAGTCACAAGAACTGTCAATGTTGTTGACGGCACCCCCCCGGTTATCACGTTACCGGGCGATAATCCTGTAACAACTCCCTGGGGTGAACCTTACACAGAACCCACGGGCTATACGGCACTGGATGCCTGTGACGGCGACTTAACAGCAACGGTTATTGTGAGCGGTGAAGAGTTAATAGACACCAACACCATAGGCGAGTACGAAGTCTGGTATGCTGCGGAAGACTCCTCCGGGAATGTTGCCGAGGAAGTTCGAACCGTCACGGTAGTGGATCCCTCAGCCCCGGTAATCACACTGGTTGGTGACGCTTCCCTTACCGTAGAATGCGGCAGCGAATTCGCAGATCCCGGTGCAACCGCCACCGATGCAATAGACGGCGACCTAACGGACTCCGTTACGATAGTCGTTAACCCGGATATGATGTATATACCGGGTGAATATTCCGTTACCTATCGCGTAATCAACTCAAGGGGTTCCGTCACAGAAACCGATCGTACAGTAACGGTTGGCGATACTGCTGCACCAACGATTACGTTGCGCGGACCAGCAACAGTCATCATTGACTGTAACGCTCCGCTGTTCATTCTTGATGACTATGCTGTTGCTACAGACCTCTGCGACAGTACACCAACAGTGAAGCGGATCGGCGATGTCAGCACGGATACCGGTGGAACCTATACGGTGC
>JAGLCZ010000064.1 GCA_023145975.1 Candidatus Hydrogenedentota bacterium
CCTGATTTTGTATCCCATCCCATGACACCATAATATTGTTCGAGCAGTTCCGGGAAGGTATCCGGGTCCACATGCATCCCTTTACTGGGACCTTCAGCGAGAGGTTCGTAGAGTCGCTTGGGTAACGTGTCGTCTTTGCTGCTGAAACCGCGGCGTGCATTGATTTGGCGCATCATAGTTACTTTGCGTTCCCCCGCCTTCATCAACTCCCAGAAGGTGCAGTCCCAGCCAGTGGTGAAGCGCACAAGCTCTACCAGTTCATCGTAGGTGTAGAGATTGCCCGGTCCCCAGCAGAACATGCACAGAGTGAGTGAATCAAGGAGGCTGTACAGGTACTGACCGTAAACGATCATCCGTACTTTCGGCAGATCTGCCGATGCGGGGGTGGGGCTTCCTGTTACGGAAAGACCGTGCAGCAGTTCGCCACCGCCAGCCAGCCAGTCATGTTCGCACGACATGTGGTCGCCGCCAATGGGGACAGCAGCATACATAACGGCTTGACTGGGTTTGAACTGTGCCATGTGCGCCGGCAGCCCCTGTCCTTTACAGTGAATTGCAAAGGGAGCCGTTTTTTCGCCGAAATGGGCGATGGATTTCTGGAATCCTTCTGCGAGTATATCACCGACACCTTGCCGGCTGACGGTTTGTTCTATGAGCCAGAACAAGTCTTCTGCTTTACCGAATCCCAGCATCTTTCCTTCCATTTGTTCAGGGCTGAGAACCCCTTCTTCCATGGATTCAAACACGTATGCCGCCAGTGCGCCCATGGTAATAGTGTCCACTCCATATTCATTGCACAGTTCGTTTGCATGGGCAACTGCAGTGATCTCGACCAGGTCGAGGTTGGTACCCAGTGTACTGAGTGTTTCAAATTCCGGACCACCCAGTTTATCGGAAACGGGATAGGGTGCATCCGCCTTCATTCGCTTACGACATGCGACGACACATCCGTAGCAAGTTGTCTTTCCCGCGTCGAGGCTGGGATCATAGTGGGTTGCGTCGAGGTTTTGAGCCTGGGGATGGCAGCCGCTTGTGTAATTGTGTGCTGCCATATTTCCCGCTCCCGACTGAAAGGAAACAATGCCCGGTGTGCCATGAGTGCGCAGGGTGCTTGGGAAATCAGCCGTTTTCAGACGTTCTGC
>JAGLCZ010000640.1 GCA_023145975.1 Candidatus Hydrogenedentota bacterium
ATAGGGCGATATACGGCTAAGCGGGCGGGTGATTTACTTTTCAGAGGGAGTCTTTTCCGTTGTTATTTCGTCAGGAACCGTCTTTTTTCGTCGGATTCGAGCAAAGAGGAAAGCGCCGATAGCCAGGGTGAAAAGCAATATTAAAAGGACCAGGGAAGCACTTTCGTTCCAATCATTCAGCGAATCATAAAACCAGACCCAGGCACCGATGGCAAGGGTATTCCCCAGCGTTATGGAAACAATGGTGGCAATGGCAGGCAGTCCAATTAAATAGCCGACAATAGAGCCTACAAGCACACCGGTACTCCAGAATGGGAAAATTATGAATAGCATCAGCCCAGGAATTCCATAACGGGCAACCCGTGTTTTATATCCCAGAGCAACCTTATGTAAATTGTCCAGATAGCCGCCGATATAGGGTACTCGGGTAAGATGATGGTAGTTGCGTACGAACAAGGGGTAAATATAAAGCATGATAAAGATATCGGCAATAACGGCTTGATAGAAAAGAAAGAAAGGTCCGAATCCCAGTTTCAACCCTGTACCGACGGCTGCCGCTCGTCCGAAAAATATAGTGAGCAGGATGATTTGCCACGTGTGTTCATAAGGGGCGCCCTGCAGCAGGAAGAGCACCGCCCATACTACCAGCATGACGGCAGCAGAGAGATGCCCCAGGTTTAACAGGGTGCGTAAGGTTGCCGGCGAGGGTTCGCTGGAAGGGGGATTCACAGTCGGGTTATTCATTGCTTCCTGTGCTGTCTTGAGAAAAGGAATTGTCGCCTGGGGATTTCGAACTATATAAGTTGCTGCAGGACTATTATCCCACGAAGCACATCATTTTTGAAAATGATGCACTCCGCTTTACTTCAGATGACTTTATCTGTTCAGTAGATTATGTACCTACGGTGTCGGTGCGCTGACTTCTTCTTCGTCAGGCAGTGTTACTTCATTCGGTTCCTCGTCGAAAGGAACTTCCTGTTGTTCCGGCAAGGGTCGGATCTGCATTTCGCATTTGTCAC
>JAGLCZ010000641.1 GCA_023145975.1 Candidatus Hydrogenedentota bacterium
ACAAGAAAAATAATCCCAAATAATGCAGTAGAAAATCATTTTTGTGATATTTGGTATTCTCCTTATTGATTTCTACCAAAACCTTATAGATACCTTATGACCGCCCTTAAAGTAAAAAGTACGCCTTTTACGGATGAACCAAAATAATCATCGCCTATTGCAACTTACAGGAGAGAAGATGTATCCTGACAGGTAGAAGGAAATGATTGCAGCGATAAGTGGATTGATGCCCGTTGCATGATTTTGCGAACTATAAATAACGGAGGTTGTTATTATGGAGATCGTGGGTCTGTTGGTGCTTGGTTTTGCAGGGGTTGTTGTTGGCGGGAGTATTTGCGGCATTATTGCTGTAGTACGCACGCACAGTATGCGAATTGATTTGGAGCAGCTGCAGCGGAAAGTGCATTGCCTGGAATCCCGTGTATGGGCTGATCCTGAGAGGAAGACTTCTCAACAGAAAGAGGGGGCAGCGGAAACGGCGGCTGGCAGCCCCCCCCCGATTTCAGTGCAAAAAGAAGTTCCTCCCGTTTCTGCACCGGTTGCGGGTAAAGATACGCCGCCTCTTCCACCGGTTCCTGCTGCATCAACTCCGCCCGCGTCTGCACAGGCTGCTGCGCCCCTTTCTTTTGAGATGCGTCTGGGTACCCGTTGGATTATCTGGCTGGGTGCGGCTATCTTTCTGGGGGGTGTGGCGCTTGCCTTGAAATATAGCTACGATAACAGCATGATCGGTCCAAACGGGCGGATGGTGATGGGTGTGCTGACGGGTGTTATTGCGTTGTTTGCAGGCGAATATTTTGAACGGCGTAAGCGGGTCATTCCTTTTCAGGTGTTTACCGGCGGCGGCTTGGCAATTTTTTATTTGTGTATCTTTTTCGCTTTCCAAATATACCATCTGACGGGTTCGGGTTTTGCCATGCTATTGGCGGTGATAGTGACTGTGTTGGCAGTGTCGTTATCTGTCCTGCACAATGCCATGCCCATAGCGATGCTGGCAGTGTTGGGCGGCTACCTGAGTCCTGTATTCCTGTCTACAGGGGAGAACGCCCCGTGGCAGCTGTTTTCCTATGTAGCAGTGTTGAATATGGTGGCACTGGGTGCAGGCTATTTCCGGCGCTGGCGTATGCTTGATCTTTTTTGTTTTGCAGGAACAGCGTTTCTGTATTTGGGATGGTATGAGAAATTTTACAGTTATCCCGGGCAGGTTGCTCCTGCACTTATTTTTATAACGTTGTTCTATATGATGTTCATGATTGTACCGGTGCTTTATAGTCTGGTGCGCGGTATCCCTGAAGGACTGCAGAGCCTCACACTTATCATGGGAAATTCGTTATTCTGGCTATTCTGCTACTACAGCATTCTTTTTGAGGCGCATCGGGAAGCCCTTGGACTTGTAGCGTTGATGCAGGCATTGTTTGTGTTCCTGCTGTATAATTTGTGGACACGCCGTGTGAAAGATCCTACGCCTACGGCACAATCCTTATTGGTCATTTCGTTATCGTTGTTGACGCTGGTTATTCCTTTATGGCTTCACTTTTATGCGGTTCCCCTGGCATGGGCAGTGGAAGGGGTTGTACTGCTGTGGTTGAGTTTTCGTTTCCGGAATAGGCTTGCACGCCTGGGCGGTGTGCTGGCA
>JAGLCZ010000642.1 GCA_023145975.1 Candidatus Hydrogenedentota bacterium
GTCCGTTTTATTAAAAGAATGGATTTGGCGGCCGGCCATTTTTCCGTGGTCATTGGCGGTACAGGCGGTGATTGCCCACGCTGTAATCGTCTGCGTCTGACAAGCAACGGCTTAATACGCCCATGTCTTTTCAGTGATTTAGGCTTTAATGTGCGGGAACTGGGCGCCGAAGAAGCAATTCGACAGGCGGTTACCGCCAAACCCGAACAGGGAAGCAAAAGCTGCTCCATGTTCCATACCATAGGAGGTTAACCATGTCTTCCCTTTCTCACGTAGATAAAGAGGGTCGGGCACGAATGGTGGACGTAGGGGGAAAACCAGACCAGAAGCGTGTCGCACGGGCTGCAGGAAAAATATGCCTGGAACCTGCCACCATCCAGTTGATTACGGCAAATGATATGAAAAAGGGCAATGTACTGACCGTAGCGGAAATCGCAGGAATTCAAGCCGCCAAAAAAACTTCCGAATGGATACCGCTGTGCCATACCCTCCAGCTCACTGGCATAAAAGTAGACGCTGTACTGAATGAAGAAGGCGTTACCATAACCAGTGTCGTTTCCAGCATGGGCCCTACGGGTGTTGAAATGGAAGCCTTGACCGCGGTCAGCGCCGCACTGCTTACCATCTATGACATGTGCAAAGCCGTTGACAAAAAAATGGTCTTAAGCGATATTATCCTCCTGGAAAAGACAAAAAAATAATACATTGACGCACTCAATAGCGGTGTGCTACACTTTCGATATGTTTACTTGTGCATATCGAAGGAACACCATAAAAAAACAAGCGCACACCGGCTTTACACTAATTGAACTGCTGGTGGTTATTGCCATCATCGGCATACTTGCCGCCATTCTCCTGCCTGCACTGGCACGTGCACGTGAAGCGGCGCGGCGTGCCTCGTGCCAGAATAATCTGAAGCAAATGGGGCTCGTATTCAAAATGTATGCCAATGAAAGCTCCGGCGAAAGTTTTCCGCCCCAGTTCCCGGGATACTATCCCGCTAACCCCCTTGAATCACCGGTTGCTGCCCACACTTTTTTCTGGGGTCCTACTGTATACCCTGAATATATAACGGATTACAGCATTATCTTTTGTCCTTCCGACCCGGATGCAGGCACGATAAAATCTACACTTAAGCAGCTCGCAGATCTACAATTTGAAGAATTACCTCAGCAATTGCGTGATTATTCCTACATGTACATGGGCTGGGCGACGCGAACGGATGACGATTGGGGCACTTGGAAAAGCGCGTCGAAAGAAGTGCGTAACAGCGATAAACTTCTGCCCACAAGTTTTGTCACATCGGATATCAACTACGAGGATAAACGTTTATACCGACTGCGGGAAGGCGTAGAGCATTTTTTACTTACGGATATCAACAATCCCGGTGCCAGCGCATCATCACAAAGCACCCTGGCTGTCCTGTGGGATATTATTTCCACAACACCCGGCAGCGGCAATCAGTTCAATCATGTACCCGGCGGTATGAATATCCTGTACATGGACGGCCATGCCGCATTTATGCGATATCCCGACAGGTACCCCTGTACCAAGTATCTTGCAGGCAAACTTGGAAGAGGCGGGTCCTCTCCCCCAACGGATCCTGCATTATTACAATAACCCGTTTTTCAACTTCTGTTCCGATTATGTCTAAAACACCGAAAGGCTATTCCCAATGAACCATTTCTTCCCCCGTATGTATGCTATTACCCTCCTTTCCCTGTTCCTCTGTCCGCTTATAGTACAGGCAGCCCCCCTGCGCGTTGCAGAAACATTGACGCTTATCGACAGTGACGGTTCTACCCTGACACTGACAGAAGAAGACCTTCGCCAGATGCCCCAGACCACAGAAGAACAGTGCATTTGGGTAGGAGAAAACAGTGGCTACATGGGCATATTCGACTGCACAGGCACCTGCCTATCCGCCATTCTCAGTCTGGCGAAAAACACAGTGGATGCCAAAGATTTCGAACGGGAAAATACGTATATCATATTCAGGGGTACAGACGATTATCAGATAATTACTTCGTGGGCAGAATTGATGGGTTCCAGAGCCGGTCGCCGCGCCATGATCATGCTTGATAAAGACGGGGAAAAACTTTCTGATGAGGAAGGTAAGTTCAGAGTACTGTTCCCGGGTGACAAATATGTAGGGCGTAGTGTAAAATGCCTGGATACAATTGAGATCCATCGTGCTGAAGGGTTTGTATATTTTCCGAAAGATGAAGCCCCGGCAGCACCTGAAAAATAAAAGAGCATATCCATGAAAAAAATTGAACCCGCGACCGGTCGTATTCTTTCCGTTAATATTTCTACAAAAAAGGGGTGTTCCAAGAAACCCGTTGCGGAAATTGAACTCAATGAAATGGGGATTATAGGAGATGCCCATGCCGGCGCGTGGCATCGGCAGATCAGTCTTCTCTCCACAGAAAGTATAAAACGTTTCGGTACCGCTGCTGAACGCACATTCGCCTACGGTGATTTTGCGGAAAATATCACGACCGATGGCATCGACATCCTTTCCACATCCGTATTTGACCGCTTTACAATCGGCGACGTAGAACTGGAAGTTACGCAGCTCGGCAAAAAATGTCATGGTGACGGCTGTGCCATTTATCAGGAAGTCGGCAAATGCGTCATGCCCCGTGACGGCATCTTCTGCCGGGTGCTTCGCGGCGGTAAAATTAAAGCAGATGCCCCTATTCACTACCACCCGCGCCCCCTTGAGTTTCAGGTAATCACCCTCAGCGACCGCGCCTATCAGGGCGTATATAAAGACCTGAGCGGCGCACGCGTGCAAAAACTTGTGGAAGACTTCTTTGCCGAAAAACGGTGGCGCCCCCGTATCACCCGCGAAATACTACCCGACGATGCGGATCGCCTGCAGCAGGCGCTTGTTTCTGCGAAAGAGAAGGGGGTACATATTATCATTACCACCGGCGGCACAGGCATTGGAACACGTGATATTACCCCCGACGTAGTTACAGGACTGACAGACAAACTGATCCCCGGAATCATGGAACACATCCGCGTAAAATTCGGTACCGACAAGCCCAATGCACTCCTCAGCCGTTCCGTAGCAGCTGTTCTCGGCAAAACCCTGGTTTACACACTGCCCGGCAGTGTCCGTGCTGTAGACGAGTACATGGGTGAAATAACTAAATCCCTCGAACATACGTTATATATGCTGCACAATCTGGATACACACTGAAACAAATGTATCCTTAACCTGTCCAGCACCTGTATTGCTAAATATTTTCCCCTATGGACAACCTATTACTGTTAACCGCCGTCTGGCGAGATAGCAGATGACGTAATGCGTGTATATTATATTCCAACAGAATTTCATAACACCTTGTGTTCTCAACGAAGAAGCAAATCGCATAACTTCACGATGAACAGGTTCATGCCGAAAAATTAAATGGGACGAGCGATATGTATGGAAGTGACGCAACCCCGTTGGGGTAGAAAAAATGGTGGGACGGGTATCGCATACCCAGGGTAGCGGCGTACCGCAACCCTGGGCTGTGTTATGAAATCCCGTTGGGATTTTAAATGCAAATACACGCGTTTTGTCGCTGCTTCCAAATTCCTAGTAATTCGCTGGTTAT
>JAGLCZ010000643.1 GCA_023145975.1 Candidatus Hydrogenedentota bacterium
AAAAGGATGCTGCGCTGCCGACTCGCAGACAGTTGGATCAGAAACCCTATGCTTTTTTAAAAATTGCAGACGGGTGCAACCATGCCTGCACCTTTTGCGTCATTCCCGCCATCAAAGGTGCATTCCAATCCCGAAGCCGTGAAGCACTGCTGGCGGAAGCACAGGAACTTGTTGCTTCGGGTATCCGTGAAATAGATCTGGTTGCCCAGGACATCACGGCCTACGGTCACGATCTATATCCCGATTACCGGATTGCCGACTTATTGCGCGACCTGTGTGCTATTCCCGGCGATTTCTGGATTCGCTGTTTGTACTGTTATCCCGCAGGGATTACAGATGCATTTATTGAACAACTGGCAACCCAGGAAAAAATTGTGCCGTACCTCGATATCCCTTTACAGCATGTATCCCCTCCCATACTGAAAGCCATGCGTCGGCCAACGCCTAATCAGGATATTACCGCGCTCATCATAAAGTTACGCAATACCCTACCCGGATTGACAGTACGCACCACCATGATGGTAGGTTTCCCCGGCGAAACAGAACAGGATCATCAGGCGATGCTGGATGCCGTTCAGAAAATCGGTTTTGAATGGTTAGGCGCATTTACATTTTGTCCGGAAGAAAGTACTGCCGCTGCCGCAATGAAAAACGCCGTACCCGAAGAAATCGCACAGGAACGGCATGAAACGCTTATGGAAATTCAGGCTGAAATTACTGCGGGTTACAATGCACACCGTGAAGGAAAACGCGTACGTGTTTTGGTGGAAGAATACGATGATGACCTGAAGGCATGGACTGCACGCAGTGCTGCAGAAGCACCCGAGGTTGACGGTGCCATATTAATTCACCCGCATCCCACCATCCAACAGGGCGAATTCCTCGAAGTCGAACTACTCCAAGCGTCACTGTACGACATCACGGCACAGGTTATACAATAACTGCTTGTTTCTGGTTTATTCCACCTGTCACAGGCTCGCCCTATAATGGGACTATGAAACGCTCATGAATAATTTATCATTGCGATCCTTGACGGTAATCCGAAAATTAAACCAAAAGAGGTTAAATACGTAGTCTGTCCCTGTATTTATAGTGTATCTCCTGTCCTTTAAAAAAAATACCTGCCGCAATATATAAATTGGGCAGGTAAAAGAATGGCGTCCCCAAGGGGATTTGAACCCCTGTCGCCGCCGTGAAAGGGCGGTGTCCTGGACCAGGCTAGACGATGGGGACGCAGAATATACAACAGGAACACGCGGGGGCAGTACGCTCCACCGCGTGTCAATGTCGAAAAGTATAGCAAAATGGGCTGTAACAAATCAACCTCACTTTTCTTTTTCGATTTGAACTTACCTCTTTGAGTACAGCTGATGCTTTCTTTTTACCCCGTTATTTGTCAAGTCCCTGATCCAAATATTACGGAATTGAACACAATTGCCATGGGCTTGTAAATGAAGCGGTTCCGGTGTTTTGATTGGGGATACGGGCGGGCTTTTGGCATCACCGGAAGTACCATGCAGAATTTTCTGATCTTTTTGTACTACCACCCCGTTATGTATCACCGTCATACGGGCATTTTCTTTAAGTTTCCCGCGTCTGTCAAAGCGAGCAGCACGAAACTCAATATCATAGGTTTGCCACTGGAGTGGTGGTAAACACATATTTACATAGGGCGCAGAGATTCGGTAGATGGCTCCGCACTCATTCCAATACCCTTGCAGACCGTAACTGTCCAATATCTGCACCTCATAATAATCCTGAACAAATACACCGCTATTCCCCCTATTCTGTCCGCGTGCCTCGGGGAGGTATGGGGTACGAAATTCAAGATGCAGTTTGCAATCTTTGAATTTCCGATTGGTTTCAATAGCACCCAGTTTCGGGTTTGCCTGCAGAATGCCCGTTTCAAGGATATTCCAAAACGCGCCTCGTGGAAACCGTTTCCACTGTGTAAAATTGGAACCATCAAAGAGAACGATTGCGTTCCAGGGTGGTTTTGCGCCCAAAGAAGGGGACTGCAGCGTAAAGGGCTTCATTTGGAAGGCACTGCTGTCCTCATCTCTTTTGCCGCCCACAAAGGTATCTCCTGTGATTTCCCCCCAAAAGAAACCATCATCGAAGCCTAGTGATCCGTCAATCACCTTTGCGGTAATCGTTAGAATCGGCGGGGTGCGCACATACAATTTGGATACGAGTATAATCTGGTATTCATCAGATCCCTGAGCAATTACCTGTGCCGCAATTTCCGGATGTTTTTCTTCGCCGACCTCCCAGGTACCAACCCAGTCGCCCATGAACGCGACGGGTGTTTCTGGAAAAGCAGGCGGATTCGTATTTTCCCCGCCCATAGCCACTGATCCCACTGCGGTGAGGATGAAAAATACGATGATCACTTGTGTTTTCATGAGCTATCTCTTTCGTTTAATGGGTAAGTTAAAACACAGGGGTTTTGGTAAATACATTAAAGCAAGGGGTTCCGCTTTCTGTACAATGCGATATAAATACTCGACAATTTCCGCATTCATACAGAAGTGAGATAGGCACGTTTGACTCGTTCTACAAGTTTTTTCTGATCCCATTCCCAAAGGTCATTGGAAAAAATTTCCACTTCAATGGGACCCTTAAATCCAGTCTGTTCAACCCAGCCGCGGATGCGGGGGATATCGATACAGCCTTCACCCATCATCGCACGATCCGTAAGAAGGTCGCGGGTAGGTGTGCGCCAATCACATACGTGAAACGAAAATATAGTGCGTCCGGCACGTTGGAGTTCTGCCTTTAACATAGGGTCCCACCAACAGTGATACACATCCACTGTAATACCAACCCAGGGCGAATTCAATGCCATTACCATGTTGTTTGCCTGCTCAAGTGAGTTCACTGCGCTGCGGTCGTCAGCGTACATGGGATGGAGTGGTTCGATAGAGAGTTTTACTTTTGCATCTTGCGCATGGGAAACCACCGCCTCAATACCATCTATAATCTGCTGTCGCGCCACTGCTAATTCCATACCGGGCACCGCGCCGCAAACCAATACCACCAGCGGTGCGCCAATAGCGACTGCTTCATCAATGGCACGACGATTATCATCCCGTGCTGCTTCCCGTGCTGCTGCGCCTGTTGCCGGGAAAAAACCACCGCGACACAGGCTGGTTACACGCAGTCCGGAATCGCGGAGCATCTTTCCTGCTTTCTTTGCTCCATAGTCTTCAATATGGTTACGCCACACCGTAATATTGGGCACTTCTGCACGGACATAGCCGTCAATAGCTTCCTGCAGCGACCAGGGCTTGGTGGTCATGGTGTGAATACATAAACGTGAATGATTGTGAAGTTTTTCAGCCATCGATGCTACCCCTCTTCACTATTATGTTTTGAAAGGAATCCACGCAACGGGTTCATACGTTCCGGTGGTCCGTGTTTCGCCCAATAGGCTTCTACCTTAGTACGACGTTCCTGCTGTGCTTTACGTACTTTCGGCATCCATATACGTAAATCGATGGTGTCGGGAAGCATCATTTTTATAAAGGGCACCAGTAACGTATCCGACAATGCATCACAAAAGGAATCATACAGCTGCACGTGGTTTTTCAAGCGCTTTGCCTTATCATATTCTTCTTCGAGCTGCACGGCATCCAGGTCAACAAAATAGAATTGTGTGCCATCATGGGTCATGATATTTTTGCCGGATAGATCAGCATGCCACGCACCGCTATCGTTCAGCGTGTTTACGGCTTGCGCCAGACCGTCGAGGAAAGAGGTAATCTCTTTGCCTTCGATCCCCTCCCGTATTTGCAGGCTTAACCATGTTTCCACATCATAATAAAAACTGAGGTATTGAAAAATATGAGCACTACTTTTAACGAAACCAAATCGTCCGTGTTCAATATACGCCAAAGGTTCGGGCACCTGTACCCCTTTGCGGCGTAAATAGTGCATGGCTATCCAGGGATGACGGGAACGTCGCCGTGCACGTCCAATCAAACGGCTTACTAATTTGTGATGCGTTTCTTTAACAACCCACTGCCCGAGGCGGCGCACCCGGGATTTTGTCGAAGCTTTCAGCACTTCTCCCTGGTGTGCCAGCAAAGCTTGTAATTGCTTATCTCCCACATCACAACGTACATACGCTACACCGTCGCGCATAGGAACGTGCTTAAAGCCTTCCGGACATAAAAGGGATTTTTGTTTCTTTGATTTAACTGACGTCATACCTGCATGGTTCTCCTACCCTGCATCATATCAGAAAACCCTGCTTTAACGCGATACCCTGCACGAAGCCATAGCGGTAACAGAATATTTCCATAGCCGTCAAGCAATTGCTGCCACAACTTAGGAGGATACCCCAATTTTTCAAAAGAGCGTTGTAAACGCAATAAATTTCGCGCGCAGGATAGAGGAGAAACATTACCCTGCACGACACGAGCCCCGTCAAAATCCAACAGGAAAATACCGGTATCCGCAACAAAAATATTTTTTAGTTGTAAATCCGCATGATACACGCCCCTGTCGTGCATTTGTCGTATACGTGCGCCACAACTCATTAAAATTTCTTTGCTTCGCTGCGC
>JAGLCZ010000644.1 GCA_023145975.1 Candidatus Hydrogenedentota bacterium
TTTGGAGACAGAATATAGCCCATACCCAGGTTAGGCATCCAGATTAAAGCGGAGTCACGCATATCACTAAAAGTATTCACCTTTTCAAAACCCGGTGCTATTGAGTCGATTGGGTTATTAATAAAACGTTGAATCAACTCTTCACTTTTTAGACCGGGATAGGCATTTGCTATGGTGAATAAGAGAAAGCGGCGGCGTAGGACGTCAGTTTTTTTCGGGGGAGTATATTCTGTTGGGCTTGTTTTCCATTTTTTGGATAACATTAATTTATCAGCTGCAGTTTCCGTATGCTTCGGTTGTATTCTACAGTTATGCTGCATCAGAGCATCCGCTGATATTTCTTCTATTCCCCATGCAGCGGTGCAGACCAGTCCTGCAAGCAGAGTGCCGGCAAGAAGGAAATATAAAACTTCCGCGTTTTTCGATTTTGTATTGTACAATCTATTTCTCACGTATTTCAGAAGGTATTTCCTTTTTGGTGTTTGCAGTCTCTTTTTCGGAGGAATTCAACGCATGGTGTATAAACAGGGTGCGATCTGTTTCGGTAACACCGTATTCGGACTTTTTCTTGTCTGCGCCTATCGCAATTAATTCCCATGCAGGAACAACAGATTTTAATTCATCTGTATTTGATATGCCGTCACCATCTGCATCGGCAATACTATGCCACCACGCGACATTATTCTTTTTGCCATGAAAATAAGTCTCTATTGCCAGTGGCTGCAAATACTCTTCCGGTTTAAAATGGGAGGTATAAAAGGGTTTACTTTTTTTGAATTCTACGGCATACAAAGAGCTGGTTGTAATAAGAAGCGGCAGGAGATTGCGTCCCATAAACCGTGCAATAAATTTTGTTTGTTTGTTAAACAGATCGTAATTGTTGTCCCAGGCTTTTTTTGTTTCTGCATACTTCGGATGAGCCGGGTTGTGTAGTACCGTCAGGAAAAGATCAAATATGCAATAGAACGGAAGGCCTCTGCTGTGAAGGTGTGCATTTGTTTTACCTGCAAGATCTGCACGGTGTTTATATCGGCTCAATTCTTTATCCAGTTGCTTGAAGGAGGGTATGGGTGCTGCACAGCAATTTCCCGCGATAAACAGTATCAACACAAGCAGATATTTTGTACGTGTCATCATAGTTTAGCTCCAATATAAAGTTATAAACGTGCCGTTATTTTTTTGATGAAAAGGTGACCGGGGGATGCAGCATCCCTGCTTGACTAAACCATTCCAATGTATTTTTTAAAGTATCTAAAAAGTTTCGCGGCTGATAACCGAGTTCCCGTGTTGCTTTTTGATGGGATACCTTCTGATGGTGTTCAAGTGTATGCAGAGTAAATTTTGAGAAACGAGGTTCCTTGTTTTTCAATTTTGCCTGCAGCTCGATCCACTGCGCTCCCATTTTTGCCAGCCATAGGGGTGCGATCATAAGCGGCGGTCGGCACCCCGTTAATTTTGAAACCAATTCCCCCATCTCTTTTAATGGTATAGGGCTGCCTGACAGGATATAGTTTTCTTGTGTACGCCCCTTTTGTGCCGCCGATAATGCTCCTGTGCATACATCCCGTACGTCTACCCAGTTAAAGCCTCCTGCCACCAAAACACGGGTGGAACCATGATATAAGTCTAACAGACCTTTGCCCGCATGTGAGGGTCCAAAATCATAGGGACCCATGACCCCGGTTGGATGAATGATCACCACATCAAGTCCTTGACGGGCTACCTGAAGTACTGCCCGCTGTCCTGCCGCCTTTGATCGATCATAGGGAAAAGGATGTGTCCTGTCGCACAGAGGACGGGATTCAACAACAATTCCTTCTTTGGGTTCAGGAGAAAAAGCATGGATTGAACTGAAATGGACGAGCCGTTTTACACCGCATTCCAGACATGCTTCAGCAACATTACGGGCTCCGGTTTCATTAATATTCTCTGCGACAGGATTTGATTTGCTCAGCAGAGTGATCATGGAAGCCAGGTGAAAAACAAGATCGGATCCCTTCACAGCTTTACAGAGTGCGGTTTTATCAAGCAACGGGCATTCCGCCATTTCAATACCCAATCCTTTGAGGGAGCGGGTGCTGCCATGTGTCAGGGCTTTTACTGTATCCCCCTGCTCAAGCAGCATACGTACCAGATTGGCGCCTATAAAGCCGTTTGCGCCAGTTACTAAAACATTCATTACGGTGTTCCTTCACTACTTTTATAGAATGAAAGAAGCAAGGAGGTAAGAGTGCGTACCACATCGTTGCGGGAAGCGCGACGGGTATCTTCCAGCCACCATTCCAATAAGCCGCAAACCATTTTGACCAGAGAACGCGCTGCCAGTACAGGGTCGATATCCAAATTCAGGTTTCCCGCTTCCAGTTCTTTTCGTAGAATACTTTCCGTTCGTTCACACCAGAACTGCTCCCAGTGGTCTATGAAAAGCTGACCCTCAGGCGTTGACTGGGGGGCGAGGCGTAACAGGAACATGAATTCCCGAGGATGGTGCTCTATAAACACCGTAACAGCTTCAATTGTTGATCGAATCCACTCCTCCCAGCTGTCTACATGCTGCATTTCAAGATCATCTAATTCTGCTACGAGTTTCGAATAGCTATCCAATGCCACCTCTTGGGTCAGAGATTCCTTATCCTTAAAATGACAATAAAATGTGCCTACAGCCACCTCAGCCTTTTCTGTTATTTCATTGATTGTTATTGTCTGTTGGCCCTGTCCAATTATGATTTCCCGCCATGCTTCCATTAGTCTTTTTCGTGTATCTGATCGACTTCGTTCCCGTGCGGTAAATCTTTTTGTTTTTTCTTTGTGCTGTTTCCTGGTTATTTTTGGAAGATTTGAAGCCATACTGTGAACCCTTGTTTGTATTCAGTGAATGAATTATTATTCATATCTGGGTAGTAGTATACTTTTTTCGTTGCAGATAATCAAAAAGAGGGCGAAGGCGGTAGGATAAATAATATCTGTTAACTACCCATAACTTTCAAGTGCAATGGTGAGTGCATAGACTTCGGATGAACAGGAACTGCTTATGCGTATGGCATCTTTTTCTGTCATTACCACAGGTATTGATGCATGAAGCAGTTCGTGGGGTATGCTGCCGTGGTCAGGGAGCGAATGGCTTTCCACAATGTCGGTACCGAGTTTTTCGAGGGTGTGCATGAATGCGTCCGGGTTGCCGATCCCGCATATAACGCGGATCGATGTGTCTTGCAGCAGAGAGAGAGGTACTTCGCTGCCGTCGCAGACGCGCAGCAGGGAAAGCGGTTTATGCTGTGTTTGGCGGATAGGTATTTCAGGGGCATATTGCTGAAGGGTTTGGTGGATATCCTCTAGGTTTTCCGGTGCTTGATCACAACGGGTCAGGATAATTTCTGTGGCGCGTTTCATGGCGTGAAGTGTTTCACGCAGGATGCCCCGTGGCACAAGGTAACCATTTCCAAAGGGGTTCGTGGCGTCTATAAGGAGGATGTTTTCGTCGCGGGCAAGAGCAACTGCCTGAAATCCATCATCCATGAGTAGTACATCGCATCCTTTTTCAATGGCGGCATGTGCCC
>JAGLCZ010000645.1 GCA_023145975.1 Candidatus Hydrogenedentota bacterium
ATTCTGCTTCCTGAATAATTACAGGTAGAATGCCAGTGCTACAATCAACGCAATTTCAACATAAAGATGGGCTAAAAATGGTAAGAGCATATTATGGCGTTTGACACTCCACCAAGTGAGTAGTACAGAAAATAATGCCATTCCCCCCGCTTCTATTGGATCTTTTTGTAAATGATAGAGGGTTTCTGAAAGTGGGATGAGCAGCCATCCGTAGCGTGGAAAATGCTTTAGAGCACTATGCAACAGGAAATAGCGGTGTAGAAACTCCCACCCTGGAAGCCATGACAGCACCCACACTAAAGAAACAATGCTGTATGTGAGGCGTGTTTCGACAGGCAGATAACTTAAACCGGGATAAGAAGCGTGTAATGTCGGTATGAATTTTATACTCAATATTGCAATACTTTCCATCACCAGTAGTCCGCCAAGAAAAAGCCAGTCATTGCGTTTCCATTTATGAGGGGAGAACCAACTCCATTTCATTGTGCGAAGCGAAATCAGGAATGGGAGAATAAACCAGAAAAGGAGTTTGAATAGATCAAGGCGATTTAGTAGAACTGATTTTGCCCAGTCGGGGGGCGATTGATCAAGAAATTGCCATAGGAATATTAGACGACAATGAAGAATCGACCAGTTGAAAGGCCAGGATACCTTATAGGCAGCAAGTGTATCCGCTCCTAGAATAAGTGCTACATAGGTGATGACTATAATAAAAGGAAAGTGAGAAACGGGCAGTGTACTTTTTTTTGAAAGTGTTTTTTCTTTTTTTTTACATTCCTTCATTTCCTGACCTTTTTAGGAAAATTAGCTCGGGAACATAAATCAGCGACAACGCAGGATGTGCATTGTGGTGATCGCGCCTGACATACTGCGCGTCCATGGAATACCATGAAATGCGAAAAGAGTGTACAGTGTTCTTTTTTCCATAATGCCAGTAAATCTTGTTCTATATGAGTCGGATCAGTGTGTTTGGTGAAGCCAAGGCGATTGCTTAGTCTTTTGCAATGGGTATCTACAATAACACTGGATTTTCCGAAACATTCAGCACGAACGACATTTGCTATTTTTCGTCCTACACCGGGCAGCCGCAACAGGTCTTCCATATTCTCAGGCACCATTCCGTCATATTCTTTTAAGAGAAGTGTGGAACTTTGACGGATGGAACGTGCTTTCTGGTTGAAAAAACCGCAGGAATGTATGGCTTTTTCGAGTGTTCCCGGTGCTGCATTCGCAAAATTCTTGGGGGTTTTGTATATTTGAAAAAGATCACGACATACTATATTAACCCGTGCGTCAGTGCATTGTGCCGCAAGGATAGTCATAATAAGCAACTGGAATGAATCTTTGTAATCAAGGGTACAGCGTACGTTCGGGTAGGCTTCCTGGAGACGGAGGAATATGGTTGCAGCACGTTCCTTTGCTTGCCTGGATTTTCTTATGATTTTCGCCATTGCAGAAATTTCTCCACGGGAAGACAATTCAAGATATGCGAGGGCGTAAGCGCCCCTTTACGGGCAATACCAACGCCATACCGTACATTATGGAGTCCAATGAGGCGGTGTGCGTCAGGCCCAATGGAAAAACGCGCTCCTTTTTCTGCAGCGCGGCGTAGATGCCGCCAATCCATATCAAGACGACGTGGATTGGCGTTTATTTCAAAAGCAACTCCATTGGCTATAGCAGCATCCACCACTTTTTCGACATCAACGCTATAGCCACGGCGAGTTAATAATAATCGTCCTGTGAGATGACCTATGGCGGAAGTAAAGGGATTTTCAATGGCACGAATAATACGCCAGGTAGCTTCTTTTTCAGTCATGTCAAAATTGGAGTGTATAGATGCAATTACAAACTCAAATGTGCGTAGTAGATTTGAGTCATAGTCCAATGAACCATCTGGAAGAATATCGGACTCAATTCCCTTCAAAATACGAAATCCGGATAGATCCTTTGCATTCATTTCATCTATCTCTTTATGCTGCTTCAAAACCCGTTCAGGGCTAAGACCATGAACAAGTGTAGATGATTGACTGTGGTCGGTTGCTACGAAATATTTATAACCGAGATCGCGGGCGGTATTTGCCATTTCAGTGAGGGAATTTATACCATCACTCCATGTGGAATGGCAATGAACCAACCCTTGTATATCTGATCGTTTCACCAGATTAACCGGATCGGTGAGCGTGAATTCGAAGATGCCCTCTCTGACTTCCGGTGGTAGGAATGGCATGTCCTGTGCCTTGTATATAGCGGCTTCATCTTTGCAAATCAGAGGGGTTCCGTCTTTTTTAAATAAACCGTATTCATTGAGTTCCATGCCATGATCTGAGGCGCGTTGGCACAGCAATTTATTATGTACTTTACTGCCTGTAAAATAGAGCAATGCATAAGGAAACTGGGGAGGTGTAACAACCCGTAAGTTAGCAGGGATGCCGCCTTTGGCAATGATAGCGGCTTGTGTGTGGTCGACTGAGATTACTCGTTCTACTTCCGGGGCTTCAATAAAGCATTTAACAACCGAAGCAGCATCTGAGGAGGCGGCTACCAGATTTATATCTTTTACGGTGTCTCTGAAACGTCTTAGGCTGCCTGCGACTTCTACGGTTGTAGTAGCACTGTGTTTCAGGAGTCTGCTGCATAGTGTAGTAGCAAGTACCCAAGAACCATTGAGCCGAAAGCGCCCTTTTTGTTTGTTCAAAAAATCTAGAGAATCTAGAATTTTTTGCTTCCTTTTTTCGGTAAATCCGGGGATTGCGGTGATTTCCCCTTCCACACATGCTTGACGCAATTGATCCAGCGACCCTATTTGCAGAGTTTCGAATAAAATTCGTATGCTTTTGGGACCCACACCATCTACTTTCAGTAAATCCAGGAGGGTTTTCGGGTACAGTTCTTGCAGATCATTCAGGTAGGAAATTTCCCCTTTAGCTACGAATTCTGCTATCTTTATTTCCATCGTTTTGCCTATACCGTCAACGCTACGTAATCTTCCCGTCTGAAGAAGCAGCTTAGCAGGCTCATCCATTTTCTCAATGATTTGCGAAGCCTGGGCATAAGAGCGTATTTTGAAGGGGTTTTCGCCCTTGATTTCCAGCAATACCGCAATATTATGAAGTGCCTTCGCTATACGGGTATTATTCATTAAAACCCCCTGATATTACCAAAGGATTAAATGCATCCTGTACGGTTGTGTATGACCTACTGCTTTTGACGACGATGGGCAATGTATCAAAAATATTTGTTTGTGCACAAAGACGAATATCTTTTTGTTTATTTATGGCCTTCAGTTTAGCTGCATGGGGTGCGGTATCAAACAAAAAATCTACTCCCTCGGTTTCAATGCGTTTGCAAAAATTAGTAAATTGTTCATAACCCCTCCCCCAGGCAATCCCGTTTTGGCTTGCAAGAGAATGGATCAAATTCATAGCAATGTACGTTGCTGCCACCCAATCTTCCTGGGCATCGAAAGCGGGAACATTCATTAAACCAGCGGGAATAAGAACAACTTCCTGAATATCTCTATTGGTCAAGTATTGTACTACAGATGCGCTGTTGATTGTACTTCCCATCAACAGAGGATTCGCTCCATGGGCTTGTATCAGTCGACTTGCTCCGGTAGTAGTTGTGAAGATGATTGTTTTGTTTCGTCCATGAATGGCTTCCTGCGGGCTATTTTCATAATCAAATCCGGCTGGGGGCACTCCCCCACGCTCACCATATAAAAGTGCATCTGCATGTTGCGCTTTCAGTGTTAGTGCTTCATTCACTGTCCGGGTTATGAGTAGTTCCCGGGCGTTGTGGGCAAACAATGCTGCTGCCGTTGCGCTGGCGCGTAATGCGTCAACAACTACAGCGGCCGTTTTATGTACTGCAGCGTAACGGCAGCCCGCTTCCCCTTCTATAATATGAATCAACAATCTACAGGCTGCTTCGGGGTAATGTCCCCAGTTGGCATCCAAGTTCGTAGAATGCCTCACAGTTTTTAAGGGGAGTACACGGGGGAAGATTATTTCCCTCCTGAAGAATAAATTGTCCCCCTTCGAGAATACCTGATCGTAGAATTCGTTCTGTTTCTTCCAGGAGTGCTTTGGGGCTTTCTTCTGTAAACAGGGGGGCACGTGGACCACCGGAAATCCGCGTATCTTTACCCATTTCACTGCGAAACAGCGCAAAATCCAATGGGAAACCCGTGTCGAATGCAGTGATATTCAGTTTCTCTTTTAGTAGCGGGAACAGACGTTGTGCATTACCGCAGAGGTGTATGCCCCGTTTACCATTTGGGCAGAAGGTATCGTAGAAGCGTTGGTGTCTAGGAAGTACAAATTGACGGTACTGATCAAGGGAGAGCATTTCTACTGAGTCATCGGCAGAACCGAAGTCATCGGTTTGTACTGGATAACCCAGGTGCTCGCGCCATGCTTGCATACGCAAAATAAATGCATCCGTAATAAAATCTAAGAGTTCTTCCACATAATCAGGGTCGAGTAAGATATCGGTACAAAGTCCTGTGGCACCTCGTAGGCTGGCTGCAGCAGTGAATGCGCCGTCAGAACCCATAAAGGGAGATGATACGGCAACTTCCACAGGACGTCCGAGAAAAGACCAGCCTTGCTTACTTTTTTCTTCAAAATGCGATATGAACTCCAATGCACGTTCTGCCCATTCACCAGAAAAAGGTTTTGGAATTCCTGTGTCAAAGATCATTCTTTTTGTATCATCCGTCATCAGCGGGGCAGCATAAGGCACCTGGTCGGCATGAAATCCAATGGGTGCGCCGAACCAGGCAGCATCGTAAATATTCTCAAAATCCACATGTACTTGCCAGCGTTCGGGTAATCCTTTTTCATGATCGCCGGGAAGAAGAAATCGCATCCAGTAACTCCATTCCAGTATCGTCTGCCCCATTATTTCCGGATCCGTCATATACGAATAATAGGTAATTCCTTTGGTATTGTAAGCCGGGTTTTGCATTAAAACACGCGGATTGGTATTCAGATGTATGGGTACACGGGAATGGGTATTATGGTTAAAATCATCCCATAAGGTTTTCGACATTTCGTTGTGAGCCGTAAAATCCTTGCCAAGAAGATCTGGTAGTGAAAAAAGATGAATGTCAATCATTAAATTTCCCTTTCAATTGTTCGTATCTTATTTGAAAAATAAAGAGTCTACTTTCGCAAATATATTTCCAAGTGCGCCATTTTGCTATAAAACGGGGGGATAAAGCAATGTTACAGGTTCTCGTTTTTTTCTTTAGGAACGGAATATCATTTTTGAGTTTTCATAGTTCTAAAAAGGTTTTGGATGGGTGATAGACTACTCTGCTACACTATTCGAGGGATAGAGATAGCTCCAGTGAACCGTGGTTTTATGATTGAAGGATGTACTTTACTTTTATGCGATTTCTTGACATATCCTATGAGGAACCAGAAAAGAATCTTGCCCTTGATGAGGTCATACTCGAAAGTGTGGAATCAGAACGTGTGCAGGATACGCTTCGATTATGGGAAAGCCCAGTTCCCTTTGTCGTAATAGGTTCGGGGCAACGTTATCGTCGTGTGGTAAATCATTTTAATTGTTTGCGGGACAAAATACCCATTTTGCGACGTTGTTCGGCAGGCGGTGCAGTGGTGCAGGGAAAGGGTTCTCTGAACTATGCACTGGCATTGCGCTACAGTTCTTATCCGGAAGTGAGTGATTTACAGGAATCATACGCCTTTATTTTGGAACGGCTTGTCGGGGTATTTGCGCAAGCAGGTGTGATGGCACAGCGGGCGGGTATCTCTGATCTGGTCGTTGGTGGGCGTAAGGTTTCCGGGAATGCGCAACGGCGCAAACGTTTTGCTTGTTTGCATCACGGTACCCTGGTTTACGAAGTTAATCATGAGGGGATGATACGTTATCTCCTTGAGCCCGATGAACGCCCTGAGTACCGGGGAAAACGTACCCATACCGAGTTTGTAGGGACATTGCCTGTTCCTGTGGATTCATTGTGTAAATTAGTCTGCAAAGCCTTTGGTTCTGGAGATGCACCTGCTGCAATTCTGACTGAAGAAACGCAGAATGTGGAAGAGTTGGTACGAACAAAATACAGCCAGAATGATTGGACGTTTCGGCGATAACTATTTCATCGGTAGATAAGCGGGATGCTCCAATGCTACTTCCTGGCTGAAAGATTCCCAATAAGCCTTGTCGAGTGCGTAACTATCTACCGGGGTATTTCGATCATAGTTTTTCGGTAGAACGCCGTACCGTATCATTTCGCGGATATAGGGTGTTGGGGGCTGATAGCCCTTCATGTCAAAGCGTTTTATACGATCCAGTTTTGTTTTTCCAGCTTTGCACATATCCAGGATAGCTTGGTAATCGGGATCATTACTGTTTGTAAAGATGGGACTTCCTTTTGTATTACTACTGCATATTCCATACCCGCCTGCTTCCTTTGCGAGGGGTGCAAGGAGTATAAGAGAGCATTCGGGACGGGAGAGATTAAATGCAAGATGACGTGATCGCTTTAGACGGGGATCATTCCAGTCCGGTCGCCAGAAGGATAAGCCGTTTTCGTCAGATAATGCAACAGGAATCTGCATATTATCCTGATGACATTCAAAGCATCGTCTCTTAATTGCCGCAGTCGCAGTAACGGTTTCTTTCCATTCGTAATCGGTTTCGATTTGTATGTTTTCATGATAGCCCCCGACACATCCTCCACCCAGAGCGCCGTAGGTACCGGGGTAGGCCGCTCCAGTTTCAATCCAGTAGCGTACTCTGGAAATTTCCTGCTCTGAAAGAAGAACACCATGATGAGCTCTTTGTATCTTGTGCATTAGCGGGCTGGCTCCCGCACCGAGGGTGCGAGGTGGATAGTTGCTGGTGGCACGATTGCGTCCGTCGGCAATCTGACCATGGATGGTCAATGAGGCATAACTGTGGGAGAACATGGGACCTCTGTCGCCACTGAGAATTACACCACCGGAGCGTGGTCCGAATGGAGAACCTTCATGAGACTCATAATCGTGACAGGAAAGGCAATGTTTGTCAAGGATGGGTTGTATATCACGGGGAAAATCAAATACTTCAGGAAGGTTAGAGATTGCTTTAATTCTGCTGGGTGGTCGTTGTAATGCTTTTAATGTAGTGCCGACATCATTGAACGGGGTCTGAGTACGTTCTTCATGGCAACCAATACAACTGACAGTTTCGCCAGGCATGACCGTTAAAAAACTTTGCATTCGCTTGACACTTTGATCGTTTTTATCAAGAGTAACGAAAAATAGGGGGCGATTTGCAGGTACTTCCAGATATGCCGAACCATCTGATTCCACAGGTACTTCGCCTAAGAGGCGTTCCAGCGTAAATGTGCCGCCATAACTGAGTGGATCCATACCCCCCGTATAATTGATCGGCTTAGGCAGTGTTTCGATCACAAGTAGTTTTTTGATATCGCTGGGAGCAACGTCTTTCATATTTCGTCCCAGGTGAGCATCGGCAAGGACTAGAAAACCTGTCGTCTGCTTGTAATCAGTACGAGGGGGAATAATTGCTTCGTGTTGGCGCGTGAATATGGGGCGTGGCTCATGCACTTCTTCGTGTTTCGGTGTAGCTTTTATACGGTGGACTGTTGTTATATTCCCTGAACGATCCAGTAGGATAAGATTTCTTTGTTGTGCTGCAATAAATATATTTTTTGTAATTGGATAGGGATCACGAAAACCGTTGCCACTGATGTTACGCAAGGAGGGCAGGTGATCCGGTCCCTGATGAATATTGACAATAGCGACATGTCCTGCATGTTCTCGTGCACCGTGTCCCGGGGAATTAATAAGTACAACCTCATCTGTTTCAGGGATAGGCTTTGCATCAATATATAGGCCCGGGGGATGCAGATTACCAAAATAGGTCATCTGCCCGGTACCGTCAGGATTCATGGTCCAAAGGTGATGGTAGTCTACCTGGCTGCGATCTACATACTCCCAGCGTGTGTACAGAATACGACCGTCAGGCAAGGGCCACGGCGTGTTGTCATGTTCCAGATTGGCAGAAAGGGGGATAATATTACTGCCGTTAGCATCACAACGATGAACGACGGCGACTTGGGTTAACCAGCAATTTACCCAGCGGCGACAGCGAGTCGAAACAAATACGATGCCCCCGTCAGGAAGCCAGGCAGGTTCAATATCGTCATATTCACCATTCGTCAATTGGGTGATTCCTGAACCATCCTTATTGATTGTGTACAAATGAAAGGTTTCGCTGGTATCACGCCGCCAGGAGAATAAGATACGTTTTCCGTCATAGTGTACGCAAGGGTCGCGTAGTGTACCATTTTTATCTTCAATGAGGGGGCGTATACTATCGCTTTCTACATTGTAGATGTACATGCTGCTACCGTGTACATAGGTTTTCTGGTCTTCTCCTTGGGCGTAGTAACTTATATTTGCGTACCAATGCCCATCTTCATAAATACTTCGGGTAATGAAGACAATTTCACCAATCCCGTTCTTTTTCAGGGAAGTATGCAACGCCTCTGAGTTTTCGCGATTACGCTGTCGCTCCTCTTGTTCAAGTAATACGATTTTTTCACGAATAGCACGGCGATTTTTTCTCTTTTCAAAAGAGATCTCCCAAATGGAATATAGTCCATGTTCACTGGGTATTGTGCAGAATATTCGCAGATAACGTCCTTTTGTGTTATCGGGAATACTGACAGTATCGGTATCACCTGATCCGTTATCCTCGTTGTAAACAGTTTCCCAAATACTATTATCTATAGAAATCTGGACTTCATAACTACGGGCATGAGCATGTTCCCATTCAATGGAAATATCCCCCACGGGCATCACTTCTCCGAAATCAATTTGAAGCCATCCCGAAGATATTCCTGCTTTACTTGCCCATCGTGTATCACTATTATTATCCAGTGCATAGATGGGAAGATACTCTTCGGAGTACATAGAGGATGCGGTGACAAAAGCGGGTTTATCGGCTGCTGCTGCCAAACACAAAAATAGCATGACCATACTTAGCTGGAGTATCTTAAAAAGAGGGGTCATATATTTCTCCGTTATGTTTGACGGCGGCTATACGGTAGTTTCCATGGATCGCGATATGGATAACTGACAAGTACATCTGCAGCGTCATTGTCAATTACCTTTTCATTTTCTGCATCCCAGTGAATTTCTGAACCTGTGCGATATGCCAGGTTTCCAAGGTGTGCTACTGTGGATACGAAATGACCGATTGAGAAATCCATGACTGTTTTTTCACGTGTTTTCATACAATCCAGAAAATTGCGAACGTGGGCGGGGCGAGCGTCGTCACCTGAGGGGGCTTTGTAGGCTTCATGCTCTTTCTTCTTGGGTTCTGGTATGAATTGCCACCCACCTTCATCAATGATAACCGTGCCTTCTGTACCACAAAACAACATGCCATGTGGTTTTCCGCCGGGTCCAAGGCCTCCTACCATTTGTTGTTCAAAAATCAGTGAGTATTCGGAAAATTCGTAGATGGCTATTTGGGTATCTGGCGTTTCTGTGTTATCGTTCACCACATATCGCCCGCCTGTCGAACTGACTCGCTTTGGCATTTCGGGTCCCATTGCCCATTGACAGATATTCAGCAGATGTACTCCCCAGTCAGTCATGAGTCCGCCTGCATAATCCCAGTACCAGCGAAAATTAAAATGGAATCGATTGGGATTGAAAGGGCGCAATGGTGCGGGTCCCAGCCATGTGTCATAATCTACACCAGCGGGGGGATTACAATCTGCAGGGGTTCCTACCCCACCAATCCAGTCCAGATATGCCCATGCGCGTACCAGTCGTACCTTACCAATTTTTCCAGACTGAATAAATTCAACAGCGTCCCGGTAATGAGTTCCACTGCGCCATTGCGTACCCATTTGTACTACCCGTTTATTTTCACGGGCGGCTTCAACCATGGCGCGTCCTTCATCAATGCTTGCTCCCAGAGGTTTTTCGCAGTAAACATCTTTCCCTGTCTGGCAGGCATAAATTGTGGGCAGTGCATGCCAGTGGTCCGGCGTGGCAACGAGAACTGCATCAATATCTTTGCGATCAATGACGCGCCGAAAGTCTTTTTCCAGGTCAGGGGCTTTTCCGCGCTTGCCTTCGACCATTCGTGCAGCTTCTGCCGTTTGTTTGTCATCTACATCGCATACAACAGCGCATTCCACATCTGAATTATGGAGAAATGTAGCTAAGTCACCTCTACCCATACCGCCAACGCCTATGGCACCGATCACAATTTTATCGTTGGCAGATACAGCGCGAGGCATTACAGTTCCAGCCAAAGTAGATGCCGCCAATGTCATAGAGGATTGTCGCATGAAATCCCGTCTTGTAAAATTTCTCATCAGTGGTGTTTCCTATTTGGAGAATATGGGTTATGCCGAG
>JAGLCZ010000646.1 GCA_023145975.1 Candidatus Hydrogenedentota bacterium
CGCAATCAGCGTAACCGAATAGACTTCAAGGGAGAGTGGTGGTAATGCGTTATCTATATTACATAGTAAGCGTTATATTTCTGACTGCTGCCGCCTATGGACAAAGTCCGATTTCAGCCAAACTGTCTGCACAGCGGGTCACTGTAAATGAAATATTCCATATCGCTATCAGTACCAACGGAAGCGATGTGAAACAGCCCGATCTGACCGCTGTTGCCCGTGCAGGGTTTTCTGTGGGAACCCCTTCGCAACAGTCCTCCACCAGCATACGTACCATAAACGGGAAAACAACTGTAGTACAGTCACGTACCTGGCGCTATCCCCTTTCATTGCCGAAAGAGGGAACTTTTACTATTCCGCGTATCCCTGTTATTGTTGACAGCAAGCAATATTTCACGCCCCCCTTAACCATTCAGGTTACGCGCACCGTTACTATGGGTTCAAAGTCCTCTAACAGCACAACAAAACTTAATATAGAAGACCTGGCATTTGTACGCGCCACTACCGACAAGAAGGTCGTATATCAAGGACAAACGATACTGCTGCGACTGCGGCTTTATTCCATTGACAAGAACTATGTTCGTGTCGAATCTTCCCGTACCCTGCCCCTTCCTGAAACGGAAGGATTCTATTCGGGAGAGCAATGGCAGCAGAATTTGAACGAAGAGTTCGAAGGTCGCCCCTACCGAATAACAGAAATAAATCAAATACTATATCCCGCTATGCCCGGGGAACAGCTCATTGGCGCATGGCAGTGGCAGGGTGTGGTACGCTGGTATAATTCCAATCGTCGCCCACAGACTTCAGCACGTATGTTTACCACCGATCCCATCAAAATCACGGTACTGCCTCTGCCACCCCAACCGCAGCATTTTAGTGGTGCTGTCGGCAGGTTCAACATGGGTACTCATCTTTCTAACGATAAACTGGTGCAGGGAAAACCGGTACGACTTATTGTCACCATTTCCGGAAAAGGAAATCCCAACACCATCAGTGCTCCCTTGCTGCCCGATATGCCCTGGGCACATATTTCCGACCCGGAAGTAGAAACACGGCAACAGGAAGATAAAAGTGCCACCACCAAGTTATTCTCTTATCTTCTCACACCGCTTGAAGCAGGAGAACAAGTTATTCCTCCAGTCGAGTTCACTTTCTTTGCCCCCCTATTAAAGAATTATAAGACCGAACGTTCAAACGAAAAAACAGTTTCTGTAGAGCCGTCTGAAGAAGGAAACACCTTCGTTGCTATTGGCGGCTCTGCCGAAGAACAACGTAGAAAAATCGATATTTACGATGGGGATATGCTTCCTATTATCACCGATGTACAGGCGGTCAGCACCCAATCACGGGTGAACACACAACACCTGGGTTTTCCAGCATTACTAAGCCCCCTATTCCCGGTATTACTTCTTATTGCCTTACAGATATTTATTCAACAACACCACCGGCTTTCCCGGGATAGCGGATATGCACGCCGCTATTATGCGCAAACAACCTGCAGGCAAACACTTGCTGCAGTGGTCCATGCGGAAGATCCAACAGAAACCCTTTACCGTGCCATCACTTCTTTCATAGGAAACATGTTGGATATTAACGAAGCGGGCATGACATCAGCAGAAGCGGAAATGGTGCTGCGTTCCCAAAATATACCCGAAGAACTGATAGGAGCCGTATCGCGTATGCTGCACCGCTGCGAACGAGCGCGGTATGCCGGAACTGCCGCCTCCGACGAAGATATGGCTGGTTTGTGCACTGATGCACAGGAACTGGTGGATGCGTTATATGAAGTTCTTAAGGAGAAACAGTCATGACACTTCTTCTCATTACCCTTACGCTGTTTTCATTACCCCCCGATGGCGCTGCCCTGTTCGAGGAAAGTAATACCGCCTATCATGAAGGTCAATATACAGATGCCATTGCCGGATACGAAAAATTACAGCACCAGTTCGAGGTAAAAAATGCCGCACTTTTCTTTAACCTGGGAAATGCCTGGCGTAAAAACGGAAACCCGGGTAAGGCCATCCTATACTATGAAATGGCACTGGCTATG
>JAGLCZ010000647.1 GCA_023145975.1 Candidatus Hydrogenedentota bacterium
AGAGAAAAAAAATGAGTAGATTCAAATTTATTATATATCCTGAAAATGATTTTATAGTCATGCAAGGCTCCATACTTTAAGGTATATTGTGTCGAAATTGTTGTCTGCCTGATGAGTCTCATCAGGCAGGCTATTATACCTGACTACGATTCTCAACTTCCTGTATTTACCAATGCATCTCTATTCAAATATGCGATCAAATTTTCTTTTGCTAATAGCGGCTTGGACAGGATATACTGAACGGAGAATATTTTTTGTGCTAAACTCTGCTTTTCAGTTTATTTATCTTGTAAAAAACAGGTACGTTTTGGCATCTATCTCGCTAAAGTACCCGTATAAATAATTCACCGAAATAGTCCGGTGAAAAAAAACAAAGGAACAACGACATGCCCAAATTGGCAATCAGTGGTGGAAGAGCCTTGTGTGGAAAAAGACGTAAATGGGCTAATTGGCCTGTTAGCGAAGAATCGGATATAAATCTTATTGCTAAGATTACACGCTCTAACCGATGGTCCTATGACGGCCCTGTTGAGTGGGAATTTGCAGAGAAATTTGCCGCCTATCAAGGTGGAAAATATGGATTGTGCTGCACAAATGGTACCGTTGGTATACAGCTGGCTTTGGAAGCACTTGGGATTGGTGCTTATGATGAAGTTATTGTTCCGGTAATGACCTGGCAGGCAACAGCAGCGGCTTGTATCGATGTAAATGCTGTCCCCGTCCTGACGGATGTTGAGGCAGACACCTGGAACCTTGACCTGGATGCGGTTGAGGCTAATATCACCTCACGGACACGTGCAATAATTGTAGTACACCTATATGGTTGTATGACCGATATTACCCGTCTCCAGAAAATATGTAAAAAACACAAACTATTTCTGATAGAAGACTGTGCGCACCAACCCGGTTCTTTCTGGAAAGGGAAAGGTGTGGGTACTTTTGGTGATGTAAGCTCCTGGAGTTTCCAGGAATCCAAGGTATTGTCAAGTGGTGAGGGCGGATTCAATATATGCAAGAGCAAAGATTTGTTTTACAAATTATACAGTTTGCGTAATTGTGGTCGTCCGTATGAAGCAGATCCCGTTGTTTTCGGGTTGAAAAAAGCGGCGAATATGGACACATCGACGCTGCAATCAGGAAATTACCGCCTTACAGAATGGCAGGCAGGTATGCTTTTAGGCGGTTTGGAACGTCTTGATGCACAGGTAAAACACAGAGACGCGAATGCACTGCTTCTCAATAAATTGCTGGAAGATATCCCTGGGGTTCACCCTATGAGACGTCGCAAGGAAGTGACACAGCAAAGCTATTTTAATTTTGGATTTAGGATAGATCCCGGCGAACTTAAAATCAGCAACTTACAATTTTGTGCTGCAATGAACACCGAATTAAATATGCCGGATCAATTTGAGCCACCCTACGAACCCTTAAACGAGTGCGGGCTATATAAGCCACACACCAAGGCGCGTCAGAATCTTGGCAAGAAATACTGGAAAGAAATCGATCCGACACGATTTAAGACCCCTGTGGCAAAAGAAGCACATGATCAATCCGGGGTTGCCTGTCACCATCAAATTCTAATGAATAAGCAGGAGGATATGGAACTGATTACAAAGGCTATCAAGAAAATCCTGGACAATATCGATGAATTACGGACGATGAAACCTGCAGCCTTGATAAAAAGATATCAAGCGCTGTCGCGATAAACACCTTCTTTTTACTTACTATATATGAATCGCGTGGGTTTATTTTATGGATAAGCTCACGCGTTTTATCCAATATGATAGTGTATCTAAACAGGGCAAATTGACAACTAATACCAGGTAAAACAAGAAAATTATTGACAAAGGGGGGACACATGTTAAAGAATAGCGGGTTGACATACTGTTATAATTATGTTACGGAGACATTGGTGTGCACCTTATAGAAGAAAAAATTTATCCCGCTCGCAGTGCTGAAATTCTAGCCGTTGGCGGCGGCAAAGGAGGAGTTGGAAAGACTTGTTTCGCTGTAAACCTGGCAGTTGAGATAGCAAGTCGCGGCTGGAAAACAATCGTGCTTGACGCAGATTTGAGCTGTTCTAATGTGGAAGCAGTATTGGGAGTTCAATGCAGCACAAGACTGGATGAGTTTTTCTTCCAAAAAGGCCGCAAAAATTTGGATGCTATTATCCATGATACCGGCTATGAAAACCTTCGTATTATTCCAGGAACATCAGGATTACTTGATGTTGCCAATCCGCGTTATCAACTAAAAGTCGCTTTGATTCGAGAATTACGAAAATTAGATGCTGATCTTGTAATACTGGATTTAGATGCCGGAGCACATTTTAATACGCTTGATTTTTTCTTATTGGCAGCTGACAGCGGTGTCCTGGTAATAACCCCTGAACGAACCAGCATAGACAATGCATTTAAATTTTTGCGTGCTGCCTTGTTTCGACGTATAACACGGTTTTATAATTCACCTGAAGTAGGATTGCTGCTGAAACGTTGTCAATCACTTTCTGAGTTTATTGAAAGCGTAAGAAATAGTAATTATCTCGAAGATGAAATAGGAGAACAGGTAGTTGTTGAGATGACAGCACTGGCGCGGTCCATGCGTCCGCGTATTGTGGTCAATAAGGCAAGTAATGTTTATGAAGCAAAGATAGCCGCTAATATATTGTGTAAATACGTAAAGCAATATTTAAAGATAGAGCCTGAGTTGCTTGGACATCTGTATTTTGATCAATACGTAACCAAAGCTGTAAACTCAAGTACACCTTTTGTGGTAGGTGATCCCAAGCGCAAGATAAGTACATGTATAGTCGATATGGCCAACAGATTAGGATATTTTTAGTCATGAAACAAGAAAAAGATAAAGCTACGACGCACACGAATACCAATAAGTCTGGAGATTCCAACCTTGGCACCGATAAGGATTTTCGTAAAATGAGTGAAGCAGGTAATTCTGGAATTTTTTCGAGAATAAGTAATAAGTTCAACGATGCACTACAGAGTGGTCGCAGTTCAGGACAATCACAGGAGATACCCCCGTCTATGGCAAAGCGAAGTGCGGATGATGTTGCGCTAATGCGCGCACGATCAACGAAAACACAAAAAATGTATATTCCTAACGGTGTCATCATCGAAGGCTCCCTGACGGGTGGAAGCGAAACCGAGATTCATGGGCGCATAGAGGGCAACATTACAGTAGACGGCATCCTTTTTATTGGAAAGACTGCCTTGATAACAGGAAATGTCCGTGCTGATGCGTGCCAAGTTGAAGGACTAATTGAGGGTAAGGTTGAATGTTCAAACAACCTGTTCGTAGCCGCCACAGGTCGTCTTGCTGCCAATGCTCTTGCTGGAAAACAAATTCGTATTGCGGGTCAGATTGAAGGAAATGCAACGACACCAGGTACATTGCGTATTGAAGCTGGTGGGATTGTCAACGGTGATGTCAAAACACGCGTCTTTTCCATGGACGACGGAGCTACCTTAAACGGCTGCTGTGTAATGCGTACCCCCAGCCAAAAGGAAGGTTCGTCACCGGAGAAAAAATAGCGAATATGACATACCTTATCTCCTGCAAGTATTTTTCTGATTCCAATCACTAGTATTACCCTGTAGGCGTATATTCGCATGGGGTCTATTCATAAAAATATGTGCGTATCTAAACGCCTAGAATTAAAGTATCTTATACATGCCGCTGCATATTCATAGAGCGCTTTTCCGTAATTCGTTGATATCGACATCTTTTCTTTGTGCTTTTCTATTTTCCTTCTTCACTTCTTTTGGTGTCGATGCGGATCCTGTTTTCACCGTACGCATGAAAGGCTATGCCGAAGGCATTGGACTTACTGCACGCCGCCTGGCACTTGAAGATGCGCAGCACCAAGTCATGGTGGACATATTACGTTCCATGACTAACTCTGACGATATAGCCCCCTTTCGCGGAATGCTGCGAAAGACTTCACGCTATGTTCAACGTTATGATTTACTGCGTTCGGATATAATTGGTCAATCTACAGAAGTTGAAATAGATGCCTTTATTTTAGAGAAACCGCTTCGGCATGATGTTGCGGCAGTGATGTTACCCCGTTTGTCGCGTAATCCCTCTATCCTGCTGCTGCTTGCTGAATATATAGGTGCTGTATCTCAGACAGGTGGTCCTACTTTCGATGTTGCAGAAACTGTTTTGCGCGACCGTGTTAAAGATTTCAAATTTACAGTCAACGGAATGCACAGTCTGATGACTCATTTTGATATGCTTCGTCTTGTAGATATAATTAATGGAGACGTAGCAGATGGTGCCAAATTTGCGCGTGCCAATCAGGAAGATGTAGTTGTAATAGGGGCGGTTACCGTAAGCCATGAGCCGTTACAGGAAGAATCGAATATGTTCCGTAACCGGGCTACTGCTACCTTACGGATATTTGCTGGACATGATGGCAAAATGATGGATATCATTACGTCTCAGGCAGTTGTACAAAGTGTGGATCCCATCGAGGGCGGGAAGCAAGCGGTTCAAGATGCCTGTGCCAAGATGACCTCGGATTTTGTAGTTGCAATTGTATTAACCATGCTATCTTTGGAAGACGATAATCGTGCCCTTATTGAAATTGAGAACCCCCTGACTCCTGACACCGTTCTAGAACTATCGAAAGTTATTGAGAGCATCCCCGGAGTATATGGTGTAGAAACACTTTTCTTTTCTTCTTCATTAGCTCGTTTGGCTGTAGACTACCAAGGGGAAATGGCTAACTTTGCAGACTGGGTTGATGAAAAGATGATCGGAATGCGTAAGGTGGCAGTTACCCGCTGTGTGAAACGTGAGATGACCCTCAGCTTTGAATAAATTTACTGTGTACTTTTTCTTGACTACAGTACTTATATAAAAAACGCGGGAAACGATTTCTCATTTCCCGCGACTTTATTTTCTCAGCGTATACCGATGCTGACCCTTTTACTATTTTTGTTCTTTGGTCAACTTCGTTTCAGGATGCTCATAATCATTCTTTGCATAGTCACGATACTTGGGCGGCGGCTCTGTGATTGCATCTTTGGCAAGCCATCTTAATTTACCGTCCATAAGCTGACCGGCAACCTTGTTATACTTTTTGTTGTGTTTACCCTGTTTTGCCATTGCGAAATTAGACTTAATACGCCTCTTGGCTTCACTGCAGAACAGATCAACCAATTCCTGGGGCGTGCTGTCGTCTGGATTTTCTTTCAAGAGATGCTCGGCATAAGACAAAGAGGATGCCATAACAAAAAGATCCGTTCCAATATCAACGTAGTTGCTCAGAATGATCTGCTCATATTCAAGTTTAAGCTGATATTTTCCCATAGTATGAAAAATAGTACGAGCAAGTTTTTTGCAGGTCTTTGCAACATAAGCAAGATGTGCCTTATTGGTGCTACTCAGTTTTGATACTTTAAAGTTGGTAGAGGCCGGCATATAGGTGCTCGGATACCACACGCTATAAAATTTGAACAGTTTAAAGAGGATGCCGATCTTGCCCTCTTTTTGACCCGGCTTGGGTTTCATGAGCGGCATGGCCAGACTAAAATGCGTATCAAGAGCTTCGCGAGCCATGATAAGATGCATTACTTCAGAAGAACCCTCAAAAATACGACCTATGCGCATATCCCGTAATGAAATTTCTGCCGCTGATGGTTTTTCGCCGCGTTCGTAGAGGGAGATAGGATTCTCATAACCACGTCCACCACGAATCTGAAGATAATCATCCAGGCATTTCCATACATATTCTGAACAGAAATATTTGGCAGCTGCCGCTTCGAGACGAATATCAGCGCCCTTATTGTCAGCAAAGGCACAAGTCAGTGATACCATACTCTGCATTGCAAAGAGATGGGATACATACAAGGCAATCTTACGTGATACTGACTGGTGCTTCCCTACTGACTGCCCCCACTGCACGCGGGACGTTGTCCAGTCTTCCATTTCCTTGATGAACATCTTGAGGGAGCCTATACCAGCAGCCGGCAGACCAAGACGCCCTGTATTAAGGGTGGAAAGCGCAATCTTAAGGCCCATACCCGGTTTACCGATCAAATTTTCTGCAGGAACTTTCACATCTTTAAAGGTCAATACGCCGTTTGCAATACCACGCAATCCCATGAACTGACAACGATGTACACGTTTAACACCGGGAGAGTTTGTCTCTACAACAAACGCAGATATCTGCGGGATGGGCTTGCCGCGCTTTGACATTTTGTCAGGTGTACGCGCCATAACTACTACAAGCGTTGTCTTTTCATCCAAACCATTCGTGCACCATAACTTGTCCCCACTGAGAATGTAATGGGAGCCATCTTCCGAAGGCTCTGCCCAGGTAATCATTTTCGCAGGGTCGCTACCAACATCAGGTTCTGTAAGGGCAAATGCGGAAATCTCGCCTTTTGCCAAACGGGGTAAAAACTTTTCTTTTTGTTCTTTCGTTCCAAAACACTTGAGTGGTTCAGGAACACCAATGCTTTGATGTGCAGAAAGGTAAGTCACTGTGCTTCCACAATAACTTCCCACCATACCGAGAACACGCGCATAGTTTGATACGGACAAACCGAGACCGCCGTATTCTTTCGGAATTTTCATACCGAAAAGACCAAGTTCTGCAAGTGCATCAAGTGACTCCGGTGAATATTCACCATCGCGATCCGTTACGTAGGGATCAATATGCTGCTCAAGTACTTCCTTAACTTTTACGAGTAATTCATCGCCAATCTTTTTATCTTCCTCCGATTGGGTGGGAAATGGATGCAGCAAATCCCAGGAAAAATTACCTTTGAACATTTCAGCAGTGAAGCTCTTATATTCCCACGTTGAGTCGCGGGCGTCTTCCGCCATTTCCATTGCGATATCTTTTGCTTGTGTGTCTTCAGACATGACTTAAACCCTTATTTTACAAACCTAAGTTTATTTACCTACCGACAGGTAGGTACCACGATAAACGATACTCTCCACGTAAAATTCTACTATCATCGTAAAGCATGAGTAATCTCAATGTCAAATATATTGCGATTATTTTTTTTGCCATTCCAACGGTATCGCAAAAAAATAACATTGTTAGAAATTTAATATCTATGTGATTGTGGAAACAAAACATTCGGCACATAGAGGAATATGACTAAGATCTCCTTTTAAAAAGTCGCTCCGGATCTTTCTTGCGTGTTCTGAATTCCATATTTCAGCGATACTGGCATCTGCTATATTTCCCAACACCATAGTCTTGTAGTAGTCGGTACAGCACAAAACCATATCGCCATTAAAAAGAATATAGGCGTTTTTTAAAAGACGGGAACAATCCAGGAATATGCGGCGATCACCTGCATTTAAAGTATCAAAAGCCTCCGTATTACCACCACGGTTTTCCAGTTGGGTGTATTTTGCTTCTACCCCCCGGGATTCCCAATAGGATACCGCCTCTTCTGCTTTGATACGATTTGTTTTAACCATGGTTACGACGATTTTTAAATTTGGCGCATAACGATTACGCATATCAATCAAATGCTCAACGTTTTTTTTGGTTTTATCAAAAACAAGTGTACCCCGCATCGTTGCTTCATACGCCTCTTTTTCAATTCCCTGCATCGAAATATATAATGCCCGCAATGGATTGTTTTTAACCAGATCTTCTACGATTGCTTCTGTCAGCAAACTTCCGTTAGTGGTAAGTACAAGACGCGCTTTGGGAACCTTCTTCTTAATATATCGTACTTTATCAAGAATTTCTTTGTCGAAAAACGGCTCATTCATCAGATAAGGACTAATGCGTTTTGTGACATTACGTTGAGCTACTTCTGCAACAATCTTATGAAAGAGCATATCAGTCATTTGTCCCTTTGGTACTTTCTCAGATGCGTCAGGGTAAGGACAAAAAATACATGCAGCATTGCAGCCGGTACGCGTTTGAATTTGTATCATTCTTGGAAATGACGGCACGGAACGGTAGACCATACGTTTGGCGATATTTGCCCACCACCGTGAATCAACGCCGGGCATATAGTACTTCTTTTTCCATTTTTTTATTATAGACATCGCAGTTCTTTCGTGGTTCTAAAATAATGAGTTAGCATGAACATAATAGAAAACTGTTTCGGGTTGGATAATGCAGTGCAGTTAGTCCTGTTTCTGATTTGCCACGCGCAATCGTTCTGCCAAAGTAATAATGATATTGACCAGTAATTGTGCTGCTACATTTGCGGGGATATCTTGAAGGATGTCCTCAATGCTAAGCCTCAAAAGATCAGATTGAATCATGGTTATTGCTGCAGCACTACGGGGAGCATCGCTTACGAGACCCATTTCACCAAAGATATCGCCCGTATGCAAAATAGCAATTTGTTTTGCCTCATCCCGTATTTTTACACGTCCATTTAATATAACGAACATAATATTACCTGTATCGCCTTTATCAAAAAGCATTTGGGCAGGTTCATATTCGACAACATTTCCCTGAGTAAATATCTTTGCAACATTTTCAGGGGAGATACCATTGAAAAAACTTATCTTTCGTGCCAGAAGCTCATACGTATCATGCATACTGTTTACCATGACATCTGTATAAGAATTCATTATGGATTCAATGGTTCCCTCTTCTGCTATAGGGGATTTCCTGCTTTCCTCCTCCTTCACATCTTCTGTGCTCATATCCTTTGGTATTTTATGGGTACCAAATACACTTTCTAATAACTTGTC
>JAGLCZ010000648.1 GCA_023145975.1 Candidatus Hydrogenedentota bacterium
CTGATAGAAGTTCCCGGCGGTGTGCAGTGGGTGCAGGTAGATCTTAAAGGGGAACATGATATCTATGCTGTTATCGTATGGCATTTCCATGAAGGAAACCGTGTATATTTTGACATGGTGACGCAGATTTCCAATGACCCCGAATTCAATGAAGATGTTACAACCATATATAACAATGATTATGACAACTCTTCCGGTTTAGGCGTAGGGGAAGACAAAGAATTTATCGAAAGTTATCGCGGCAGACTTGTGGATGCAAAGGGTGCATCCGGTCGCTATGTGCGTCTCTATGGAAACGGCAATACAGCGGATGATTTCAATCACTTTGTCGAAATCGAAGTTTACGGTATTCCCAAAGCTTCCTGATTTAACACGTATATAATATGGATGCCCTTGCATTGCCTTGTGCGATGCAGGGGCGTTTTTTATAGCACTTACAACAGGGAATTGAAAGCGAGTCGCTTTTGGGGATCAGCAGGCAGCTGTATGTAACTGCTCATAAATGCGGCAATAGAGGGCGTGTATTTTTGCTGCCCATGGTTCTACTTCTGACATGATATCCTCGTTCATATCGAGGCATAGGGCAAGACGACGACGTGTTTCCGGTGCATCCGGTAACTTTGAAGAAGAACTGCCGCGCATCATGCGTGCACGATTGAGTAGTTTTCGATAGAAGGTATAGCCGCCGTGTAATATGTCATGGTCTTCTGTGGAGATGAAGTGATGATTACTGAGTATGTCAAGCGCAGCAAAGACACCGCCCCGCTTGAGTTCAGGACATTGCTTCACATATTGCAGCTGAAGTAATCGTGTTGCAAATTCAATTTCCGCAATTCCCCCTTCGCGACGTTTTAGATCATGGGGGGGTACCCCTGCCGCCAATTTTTTTCGTAACGACTCCAGTGCGTCCAATGCGTCACCGTCAGGCACAAGCCCAAATGCGATATCCTGCGCAATACCTTCAATGGTACTGCAAAACAGGGGATCTCCAGCAACAGCACGCACTTTCATCAAAGCAAAGCGTTCCCAGAAATGCGCCTCCTCAAGGTAATACTGTCGAAACCGTTGTGTCGGAATAGCCAATGCACCTTTGCTGCCGTCGGGACGCAAACGTGTATCTACATCATATAAAATTCCGTAACGGCTGGGCTCTTTCAGGGTTTTTAAGACGTTTGATGCAATTGCCGCAAAATATTCTGTAGGCGACACTTGCATATTTTGACTGTTTTCATCCGTCTCATCATAGACAAAAAGCAGATCAAGATCGCTTCCATACCCTATTTCATTGCCGCCAAATTTCCCCAGGGCAACAGCGGCAAAGGGGATGTCACTACATCCATAGCGACTGGAAACAGTTTGATGGGCACGCTGCAATGTAGCCTCCACAATAAATTCTGCCAGGTGCGTTAGTTCGTCTCCCACCTCTGCCACGGAAATGCCCATGATCAGTTCGCGTAATGCAACTTTCAGCATCTCCCCGTCCCGCAAACGATAGAGAGCGGGCGCTGCGTCTGCAGCGTGTTCCAGTATATCAAACTCCGCTGTCAGCGATTCAATGGAAGACGCCTCCTCCAGATAACCCGGGGAACCAATCAGATCCAGCAGGCTGATATCGCGTACCAATAACGCGGGAAGATAATCACTATTAGAGATGATAGTTGTCAGATAGTGGGTTACCTTTGTATTATATTTCAACAGATTGTACAGTGTTGCCGGGGTCGGCAGTTGCGACAGTATCTGACCGAAGCGTATCAGTACGGTGTCAGGTTCAGGGGTTTTTGACATCGCCTCAATAAGAAAGGGGGTAACTGCTGCGAACTGTTGCGCCGTGTCCCGCGTGTAGGGTGTATCTTCGGGACCGTTTGCAAGGCATAACAATTCCTGACGCGCCCGCTCAGGATCAAGAAAGCCGCTATTCTGAAGTCGTTCCATACCGGTAACACAGGAAGCACCGGGATCAAGCAGCTCCATAACCCACAGATTACCATCTCCTTTGACGGCGAGAAACTGTTCGAGGATTGCGCGTGTTTCTGCCGTGCGTTCCCGGTACACGTTCATAAAGGCATTGCTGTCCTGATACCCCAACCGGCGTGCCACCAGCATAAGCTCCTGTTTATTCTCCGGCAGGATATGGGTTTGTAAACCGCCTTCAATTTGAAGACGGTGTTCAATATGACGCAAGAAAATATAATTGCGTTCTAAAGTTTCCGCTTCAAAAGGACTTATACGCTGTTTTTCACCCAATACACGAATGGCGGCAAGCGTATTGGTAGTGCGTATTTCCGGCCAGCGTCCCCCTTGAAGCAGCTGGAGCATTTGTACCGTAAATTCGATGTCGCGAATACCGCCGCGTCCGAGTTTTACTTCCCGTTCTGTGTGGTCTTTTTTTGCAACGATTGCTTCTGTCTGCTGTTTAATGCCGCGTATATCTTCGAGGGTCGCATCATCAAAATAACGGGGATATACAAAGGGACGCACCTGCTCCAGGAAGAGATTGCCCAGCGAAATATCACCTGCACAAGGGCGTGCTTTGATCATGGCTTGCCGTTCCCACGCCCGCCCATACGTACTGTAATATTCCACCGCATTTTCCAGCGAAGAAGCGATAGGACCACTCTTCCCAAAAGGACGCAATCGCATGTCTACGCGAAAGACACGACCTGCGGCGGTCTGTTCCGACAGGGCTTTGATAAACAATTCGCCAAATTTGCGAAAGTACTCCTCCGTGGACATTGCTTGTCCTGCATTTTTCGGGGTATGTCCATCTGCACTGTAAAGAAATAATAAGTCAATATCGGAACTGAAATTGAGTTCACCACCCCCCAGTTTTCCCATGGCAAGAATACAAAAAGTAACCTCTTCTTCATTGTAGTCCGCAATGGGAATTCCGGTACGGGATGCGAGCTGATCTCTTGCCGCCATATATCCCGCTTCAAGCATTGCATCAGCAAGGGCAGAAATATCCGCCACAATAGAATTGAAGGGTTCGTGCGCAAAAACCTCCCGTGTGGCAATACGAAGCTGTTCGATACGAGCGTGACGGCGCATCCAAACGCAGCGCTCTTCAAAAGTAGAACGTGATTTAAATGCACGGGTTATCTCCGCTACAATCTCATCGCGTGTACGTGCCCGGTCGAGGAGTGCATCCGTCCACAGCCATGCGCCATATTCCGGATTTCGGCACAAAATGTCCGAGAGCAGCGTTCCCTGTGAAAACAGCGTGGTTAACATGTGTAAATAGCGGGGACTGGAAACCATCATGTCGGTTTCCGTTGCAATACTAAAGCTGCGTTCCAGGAAGCGGGTCATTCCAACAATTGCCTTGAGCGGATCTGCACTTTCTGCCAGCGATTCAAGCAGAGGCGCCACCAGTATATCGCTGCCCATCCCGACAATAGTGTCCAAGCAGGACTGAGCTGCTTCACGATCTTCAAATTCAATATGTTCCAATATTTCCATGACGTGATTCCAATTTTATGTCACTCCGAAATCGGCTCTGTTTGTATATTTTCGGCATCCTCCGCCAAAATACGTTGTCGTAGATCCACATAGCGTTCCAGCGTTTCCAGTCTGCGGAACTGGGGCTTCTCAATCAGTCTGGCAGCAACGTGTGCATCGATGTGATACAACGTGTCCAGAGCATTCAGCAGCGCATCCTCATCTTCCGGCATACACAAAACATAAAATAAGGTGACGAGTGCCCACGTTTCCCCCTGTTTCGGCTGTAATGCCTGCACCAGTTCAATTTCGCGGAGGGCGTCCTCCTTATGATCCGTTTGCGCAAGGCTCATCCCCAGCAATGCACGGGTATGTACCCATTCGGGCGCAATGCGAACGCATTTTTTAAAAGCAGGCAATGCTTCTTCATACTGTTGTGCACCATAGGCTTCCATGCCGCGTTTAAGCCAATAGTTCAATCGGTGTGCCCGGTGATAGCGCATACCGAACTGAATACCAATGACGATGAAAGCCATTATGGCAATAAAAAGTAGATTATGCATACAATATTTTAATTTCTGATTTGAGAAAAATCGTTGGATTTGAGAAACATCTTTTGCGCTTGGATTCTAAATATACGGCAGCGAGATTGACATTAAATCGGATATTCTGAGAACACAGTTGAAAAAGCATATCCCCAATTCGTAATATAATGATAAGATGTAAAGCAAACACAGGAATTATAAAGGTATGTTATCAGACTGCGATCATGATAACTCGCGAACTTGTGATAGTATGCCATGTTCGGATTTTTTTTTCCACCGCAGACAATTATTGATCGAATCAGCGTTGCTGAGATAGTACAGTATGTTTATTTTTAGATATTTACGGTACCTGTATTGGGAGCGATTCCTGGGAGGATTGTATGGAATTCTGTTGCCAATTCTAGGGGAAGAGATGGAGTATGAATGGCTTGAACCCATGTTTAAGCTGGGAGTAACGCTCGTTATTCTTTTTCTACTTCGTGAAATATATATTCGTGTGCAAATGTCCTATACCCGCTACCGGTTATGGAAAAGCATGGACGGCTACAGTGTGCAGGAACCCCACACCCAAAAAGACACTTCATTCATTGAAGAAATTGATGCTGCCCAATATCCCGTTCATACCATTGCGCAGCTGAAAAGGGAAAAACGGTACGGCAGAATCGGTGAAGTATTGGCGAAGCTCAACCAGCCGGAAGAAGCGGCACGCTGGTTTCTTAAAGACAAACAATACGAACGTGCTGCAGGAGAATACGCACGTGCAGGAAAAAC
>JAGLCZ010000649.1 GCA_023145975.1 Candidatus Hydrogenedentota bacterium
GGTCATATCGGGGATGTGGCACGGGTGGAAACCTGGTCCCATGACAATAAGTCCCTGGACGGCATCGGTATGGGCGATAGCGACATGAGTAAATATGAAATGGACTGGGATTGGCATCAAGGCTGGGTGGAACACCGCCCGTTTAATACCAATCGATGGATTTACAATTTTCGCTGGTTCCTGGAATACTCAGGCGGTAAGGTTACCGACTGGGGCGCACACCTAATCGATATTGCTCTCTGGGGTATGGGTCAAGAAAAACAGCCCAAACGCATCTCTGCACGGGGAGGTAAATACCTCATACAGGACAATCGCACAACCCCTGATACGTTGGAAGTTTCCTGGGAATTTGAGGATTATATACTCACCTTCAGCAACCGTGTGTGGAATCCCCAATTACTTGAAGGCACACAAAGCGATCACGGTATTGTCTTTTATGGAACCAAAGGGCTGCTCCGGGTTTCTCGCGGCGGCTACGAAGTTATCCCCTTCCCGAATAACGGGGGATGTGAAGCTAAGAAAATGGGCGGCGGTCCCCTGAACGAACTGCACTGGCAGAACTTTGCCGACTGTATCCGGTCGCGTAAAGATCCGACATCTACGGTTGAAGTACTTAACAACACCAGTCGCGTATGCCACATGGGTACTTGCGCGTATGTAGCAGGAGCACGCTGGGCTTCCGGTGCAGAAATGAAAGATGGACAACTACCCGATGAAGCACCTGCAACCGGGGGTGCTATGATCGAATGGGATCACGAAAACCAGAAGTTTACAGGTGGTGATACCGAAGCTGTTGCCAAAGCCAATCAGTGGGGATATCGCGAATATAAAAATGGCTGGAGTTTGAAGGCGCCCTACCGTACCACGTAAAAATCTATAATACTATGAGTAAGGGTGGATACCTTCAAATGCTATCCACCCTTTTTATATGGGTTGCCGAAAAAAGGAATCCTATGTCTTTCAATAAAATACTTATTACATCTGTGACCTGCCTGTTACTGGTGGTGTTTTCTGCGTGTAATGCACATGATACAGATCAGATCGAAAATACAGATATAACGTTGTCAGTAGTGGTCAGTATTGTTCCGCAAGCCTATTTTGTGAAGAAAATTGCAGGAGCATCGGCAGCGGTTGAAATACTTGCGCCTCCCAACCACACAGCAGAAACGCACCAGCTGACGCCACGTCAAATGGATACGTTAAGTCATGCCGATGTCTATTTTCGTATTGGGATGCCTTTCGAAACACCGCTTGTAAAACGACTGCATACCCTTTGCCCACGCCTGAAGGTTGTGGATACCCGGGAAGGTATCGATCTGATTAATTCCTCATGCACGCACGATCATATCCCCGGTTCCCATCATGATGGAAGTGACCCCCATATCTGGCTGGATCCAATGCGCGTAAAAATACAGGTTCGCACCATCGCAGCATCCCTGTCCACCCTTGCACCAGAACACACCGAAAAATTTACCGAAAATCTCAATGCATTTGAAATAGAACTGAATACACTCCATAAAAACCTTAAGAATATACTTGCAGAAGCCCGGGGGCGGGTACTTTATGTATACCATCCTGCATTCGGTTATCTCGCTGACACTTACGGATTTGAACAGCGATCCATTGAATTTGAGGGAAAAAGTCCGGGATCCAAACATCTCTATACACTGATTGATGAAATTAAGGAAGCCCACATTAAAACGATATTTGTTCAGCCCCAGTATGCAAGCGGTCCCGTAAGCGTGATAGCAAAAGCCACAGGGGTAACGGTACTTCCCCTCAATAGTTTGATGGATGATTACAGCGCGGGTATGGAAGAGCTGGCACACACCATTGCAGCAAGTTTTAAATAAACACTTACGGAAGGTGTTACGGTATACTTACACTTTCTGTTATAACTCTTATTAATTACAGACTTCCAGCACAATAATAGTGACCTATGACTCCAGCTATTGAAATACAAAATGCCTCGGTTTATTACGGGGATACCCCCGCGTTACTCAATGTTAATATGAGCATTGAATCAAGGAAATTTGTTACGGTTGTCGGTCCTAATGGCGGGGGGAAAACGACACTATTCAAACTGCTGCTCGGCTTGGTAAAACCTTCCCGGGGCAGCATACATATCCTGGGAAAAGCACCGGGGGATGCACGTCTGTCTATGGGGTATGTCGCACAAAGCCCGCGTTTTGACCCGCTGTTTCCTGTGCGCGTCTACGATGTGGCACGCATGGGTCTTTTAGGCGCGGGAAACCCCGGACGCTTTCACCATAGGAAAACAATCCGTAATAAAGTTATGGCAGCACTGGATTCCGTGGGTCTGGCCGATCTCGAAAAGCACTGGTTCAACAGTCTTTCCGGCGGACAGCGGCAGCGGGTATTAATTGCACGGGCACTGGTAACACAACCTGAAATCCTGTTATTGGATGAGCCCACCTCGAATGTGGATATTACTGCAGAAGACATGATTCTTGATGTACTGGAAACGCTTCGCAGCCACATGACCATCCTTCTGATTACCCATTACCCCAAAGTAGCCTCTCGCTTTCTGGGTCTTGTGTACTGCGTCAACCAAACCGTACATATCCACCCGCACACCAAAAAATTAGACGACGATCTGATGCGGCATATTACCGGTCTCTCTATGCCTGCCACATTTCAGCCTGGACAGGGAGAGATCAGTAATGTTTGAGTTCTGGGCTGCAGCAGCACACTATCCCATGGCACGAAATGCAGTATTTGCAACCTTACTGCTAAGCATGACCTGCGGCGTTGTAGGCAGCTATGTCGTTGTACGCCGTATCACCTATATTGCAGCCGGTGTAGCCCATTGCGTATTGGGCGGCATGGGTGCAGCACGCTATCTGCAAGTCGTTTACGGCTGGCAATTTTTCCATCCCATCTATGGAGCATTGATTGCGGCTCTACTTGCTGCGACTATCATCGGATGGATGTCTCTAACCAATCATGAGCGGGAAGACTCCGCTATCAGTGCTGTATGGTCAATAGGCATGGCTTCCGGTATTCTGTTCATCTACGCCACCCCCGGCTACAGCCAGGATCTGATGGGCTATCTTTTCGGCAATATCCTCCTGGTCACGCAGCAGCATCTGTATTTTATTGCGGGACTTAATATATTGCTGTTATTCGTAGTTATACGATGGTATGATGAATTTCAGTTGGTCTGTTTCGATGAGGAATTTGCGCGTACCCGCAACATCAATGTTTCTTTTTTCTATATTCTCCTGCTGCTAATCACCGCATTAACCGT
>JAGLCZ010000065.1 GCA_023145975.1 Candidatus Hydrogenedentota bacterium
ATACCCTCATTCGATTTGAAGTAGAAAACCCGCTCACCGGTGCACACTTCCTTGACACGAATGAACCGGTTGCAGAAAAACAGACCGATGCCGGCGGTGCTGCATTTGTACACCTGCAGCTGGGTAACTGGAGCGGTGATGTATGGGTAGTTGTTTCCGTCCCCGAATATCCTGATATTCCCACCGTACGATTACGTGCCATTTCAGGGGTTCGACGTATCGGCACGAATCTGGAAGCCGCAACGGGCGGCACCATTGATGAAATAGGTTTGGAGCTGCGTAATCCAGACGGAACGCCCGCAGAGGGTGTCGAGGTTTTTTTTCGCATTGAGGGCGATGCCACCACCGGCACTTCTGTCGGCAAAACGCGTGTGATCAGCGATGAACAGGGACGTGCCGTTACCTCGTGGAAAATGGGCAGCGACGTAAGCCGTCTCTTCTGTGCCGTACAGATTAATGATAATCGTCCTGATATTGACCCTAATGAACGCTACCATGCAGCACTCATGGAATTTGAAGCCATGGCTATGAACCGGCTTCAGCTGATTACCATTTTACTGGGCGGTCTTGCTGTTTTTATTTTTGGAATGACCCTCATGTCACGGGGACTGCAGCGCATGGCGGATACCCGCCTGCGCGCAGCCTTACACCTGATGACACGCAATCGTTTTGCAGGGGTACTGACCGGTGCCGTAATTACAGGGCTCATCCAATCTTCCAGTGCCACCACCGTCATGCTTATCGGCTTTGTAAATGCGGGTATGCTCACCCTTGCCCAGGCCGTAGGTGTCGTATTCGGCGCCAATGTCGGTACCACTATCACCGCACAACTTATCGCATTTAATCTCGATGCGCTCTCTTATCCCACAATTGCAATCGGGTTACTGATGACCATGTCATTCAAATCCCCACGCCTCAAGGCGGCAGGGGAATCACTGCTGGGCTTTGGCTTACTCTTTCTGGGCATGACAACCATGTCGGATATTCTCCGACCGCTGCGTTACAGCCCCGATTTCATTTCCTGGTTTTCCATGTTTGACTGTGCCCCTGCCGATGGTGTTGGAATCATGCCCACCAGCCCTCTTCTCATGTGTATTCTCGTGGGAACGATTACCACCTGCGTGATCCAGTCCAGCTCGGCAACAGTGGGTATCGTGCTGGCACTGTGCAGTCAGGGTATTATCAATTTCTACACTGCCGTACCCCTTTTCCTGGGTGCCAATATCGGTACCACGGTAACGGCAAATCTCGCAGCATTAAACGCCAACCGCGATGCGAAACGGGTAGCATTGGCACACACCTGCTTCAATCTTTTCGGTGCGGCTGCCATGTATTTTCTTTTCTATATTCCTGCCTGGAACGGACAACCTGTGTTTCTGGGCTTTGTGGATTGGCTGACACCGGGCGATGTATTTTCTGCACATCCGGAGAATCTGCTGCGCCATGCTGCAAATTCCCACACCCTGTTCAACATCCTGGCCGTCGTACTGTTCCTTCCCTTCACCATCACATTGGCACGCTTCTGTCATTGGGTGATCCCCACTTCAGAAACAGAACAGGAATCGATACTGGAATACCTGGAACCCAATCTGCTGCA
>JAGLCZ010000650.1 GCA_023145975.1 Candidatus Hydrogenedentota bacterium
TCATAGTTTGCTGAAATCTCACCCATCACCTTATACACGGCATCAAGAAGTTCGCAGGTCTTGCGTAAATCAGGAAGCAACTCCTCACTCGCTTCCCCATTCATCAAGGTCGCCCCAAAAGGCGCCTGCTTCCTGATTTGTTTTACGCGGCGACCACCAACCTCAAGCTCAAAAATAAGATCGGTCTCACCTATACGAATATGATCGCCATCATGCAGCTTACCTGCAGTTTCAGGTTCACCATTAAAGAGAGTTCCATTTCGGCTCCCTAAATCGCGCCAGGAATACCCCCTTTTTTCACGCATGATCTCCACATGACTGCGGGATGAAAGGCGGTCATCAATGCATAAGTCCGCATCGACACCACGACCGATAACCATCCGCTCGCCAATTTTAACGCGGCCTCTGGTCGTCCTATTTATCAAAAATCCATTTAACACAACAATCTCCCTCTATTCCTGCCCCCAAGGGAATAGTATCATATTTCCATCTATTATGCGGTAATAAAATACTTTCAAAAAAACGGGAACTTACGTATGGTTTGGGGTATTTTAGGAAGTACAAGATTAAGAGCCAGCGGTACGACGTTGTATCGTCTACAACAGCAATTTACCCGGCGCTTTCTCTTTCACAAAACAGGAATATAAACAGCGATTTGTCAAAAATCAAGAAAGTTGATGTTTTGCACTGGTTTTGCTATGCTACAGGCGTCGCTTGTAGCGGAAAATGTTCTATGGCAATGCCCTAAGGGCACAACAGTTTCGGAGAGATTATGAAGACGAAACAAATGACGAAGACATTACTGGTAGGTCTGGCAGTTGTACTGGCAATAGGTATGACCACAGGGTGCCAACGAAAGAAGCCTATCGAAACCTTAGATTCAGGATTTGGCAGTGAGCCGACAGGACCAGAAACGACAACGACCGGCGATGGATTACCCGACATGGATATGACGGATATATTATTCGAACCGGGCAGCCAATATGGATTGCAAACGGTATATTTTGACTATGACAGCAACACATTGCGAGCAGATGCAATGACCGTCCTGCGGGAAAATGCAGAAAAGATTAAGCAGGTTCCCGGCGTAGTTATTCAACTTGCAGGACACTGCGACGAACGGGGAACCCAGGAATATAATCTGGCATTGGGTGAACGACGGGCACTTGCCGTACGCCAGTACCTTATCCAAATGGGCATCTCCGGCGATCGGTTGATTACTATCAGTTACGGTAAAGAATTTCCGTCAGTACTTGGCAGCAACGAGTCTGCATGGGCAAAGAATAGGCGTGCAGAGTTTAACCGCGCACGGTAATAAAATGACGCACAGCGTCGCACTACCAAAGATGGACATAGAAATATGACAAAACAACTTAGATGGCTTATGCTTTGCTCAGCCGTAATAATGCTTGCGGTAACAGGATGCGAAACTACCGGTGGCGGCGGTCAAATGCAGACCACAGTACACGATACGCATCGACGTATGGTCAAACTTGACAAAGAACTGGGCGAGTCCGTTGGACGCCTGAATGAAACTACCGCTACGCTGCTGGCACGTGTAGATGAAAGCGATCAACAAACCCGTATGCTGCGCGGGCTCCTCGAAGAAAATCAGCAGCAGCTGAACACCCTTTCTCGGGAAATGCGGGAAATGCGCACCACACTGTATCGTCACTGGGGACTAACTGTCTCTGACATGAGTAGTGTCACTCCTGTACATGATGTCGTTCCGGGACAGGTTACAGTAGAAAGTCCCGCTTCATTACAGCAACCGACTACACAGACGCCAAACCAAAACGGACTGCAGGACAGTGCGCCCCTACCCACCGGGCAGCCAGTAACACCAGTACCGGAAATCGAAGAGACTGCAACAGCAGTAACTCCTGTAGCGAATACTCAGGAAAACCCGCAAGTACTTTATCAGGAAGCACAACGCAGCTACAGTCGTGATGATTTCACTACAGCCCTGAAACAGTTTAATACTTACCTTGCAAAATATCCGGACACAGATGAAAACCTCAGTGCCAATGCCCAGTTTTGGAAGGCAAAATGCCTGATGAATATGGAACAGTATGGGGATTCCGTAATTGCATTCGAAGGCTTACGCGGCAAGTTTCCCACCAGTACCAAAGTACCTTTCGCCATGCATAACCAGGCAGTATCCCATGAGCGACTCGGTCAGACAGAACAAGCAGAACGGCTTATGACCGCCGTTATTGAGCAGTTTCCCATAAGTCCCGCAGCCGATCAGGCACGCGCTGATTTACAAAAATTGCGTAATCAATAATTTTTTCATGCACGCAACTACATGAATTTATCGGGCGCGGAGATACTGATCCCCGCGCCCGAGTTATTTAAGAAAGGAATTTATTCACCATGACGTATTACCTTGGATTAGATGTGGGAGGCACCAAGACCTTTGCCCTTGCCGGAGATGATCGCGGCACTGTACTTGGCTTCGGACGTGCCGGGGCAGGTAATTACGAATGCTATGGCGTTCCTGCAGCTTATATAGAAATTAAGAAAGCGATCGAAGGAGCCCTGGAAACTGCAGGCTTAACCCTCGATCAAATTGCAGGCATCGGGATGGGAGTATCAGGTGCCGATCTGCCGGAAGATTATGTCATGCTTGAAAAAGAACTGTTCACGCCGCTGCTGGGTAATATGCCGCGTGTGTTCCGCAACGATTCCATGGGCGGGTTACGCGGCGGTACTAAAGACCCGTTCGGCATTGTTATCGCCTGCGGCACAGGCTGTGTGTGTGCAGGAGTAAATCACACAGGCAAGGAAATGCGGGTAGGCGGTATCAGCGAAGAATTTGGCGATATGGTAAGTGGTTCGAGCATCGGTACAGAAGGATTGAAAGCAGTATGGCGCAGCCGCGACGGCATCACAGGCCCTACATTATTAACACAGAAATTTGTGGAACGATCCGGATGTCCTGATGCAGAAACCCTGTTCCATGAAATGTATTATAACCGTATCACCTGCGAAGATCTGCAGCCTATGGCAAAACTGGTATTCGATGCAGCCTATGAAGGCGATAGCCTTGCCAACGATATTCTGGAATGGGGTGGGCGGTATCTCGGAGAAATGGTAGTGGGCGTAGCACGACACCTGGATATGTTCCAGGATACCTTTGATGTAGTAATGACAGGCAGTGTATTCAAAGGGAAAAGTCCCGTATTGATGGATGCCATGACAACCTGTATCCACCGAAATTGCCCAAATGCACGTCCTGTACGCGCTTTGTACGAGCCTGTAGTAGGCGCACTCCTGTTAGGCGTTGAACTGGATGCCCCAATGACTGGAGAAAAATACAACGCTCTAGACAAGTCGCTCGAAGAAGCTGCGACACGTTTCGGTCTGTCATTTAGGGCGCAGTAAGTCATGCGTATCCGTACACGCCATATCATACTCCCCGTTCTCATATTGGTGACACTTTTCATACTCTATGCAACCATAGGACGTGTAGCAGAAGAGCCTTTTACTGACAATACGGAGGGGCTGGCATTACCTATGGATATGCCCATCCAAAATGCACCGGAGATAGGATTCGACACCACTCATATCGATTTGGGTATTATTTCACATGACAAGGAAACACGTAAAGAAATCACCCTCTATAATCACGGCGGGAGCACACTGAAAATCGATGATGTGCGTAGTTCCTGCACCCAGTGTACCATCGGCTATTTTGAGAACGGAAAAAACCATATCGCCCCGGGAATGTCCTCGACAATGATCCTGGCCGTTTCCCCTGCAGGTATACACGGTTTCCACTCACAGAAAACTCTCACCCTTTCAAGTAATGACCCGCGACACCCGCAAACAATTCTGACTGTAGAAGCACAGATAGACCCGGAGTATATAATCGCCCCGGAGTATTTTGACTTTGGAGAAATAACCAAAGGAACCCCGGCGCAAGCATCTGTTCTCATGCAGAACCGTACAGATACATGCGTAACAGTGCTGTCCGTTTCTCTCTCCCCCGACAAAACAGCACAAGAAAATACAAACAGTATTATATTTTCCGTAGAACCCGTGAAAGAGAGTGCGTGGAAAGAATCGAAAAGAAAAGAATACCGGATTACAGCAACACTGAAACCGGATATGCGCAGTGGCAGTTTCGAAATGCCTGTGTTCATCCATACCGATCTCAAACGTTTCGCTACCCATCGAATTCTGGCGAAGGGGAAAATATTTGCCCCGTATACGGTAGACCTGGGAAAAACCGCTTCGGAACTACACCTGCGTGACGGAACAACGGAAACGATTACCCTGCGCAGCGATACTCCGTCACACCTTAGCAATCTCCGTTCAGAACAGGACTTCTTTGTTGTACAACAGCAAAGTGGAAATCAAAAAAAACATGACTTGCAATGTACTGTGTCAAAAGATAGCAAACGGGGTATGCACAAAGATTACCTGCTATTTGATATTAAAGTAGAAAACGTAATCTATACCGAACGTATCCCGGTAACAGTATATGCCTACGGAATCACTTCCAATCC
>JAGLCZ010000651.1 GCA_023145975.1 Candidatus Hydrogenedentota bacterium
GATCTCGAAGCATTATATAATGCCGGGGTAACAGCGGTATTTCCCATAGCCCCCGAACCCATGTCACGCAGTGTTGCGCTGGAACATGCACGGGAATATCTTGAACAGACAGGCGAATCATTCGGTCGTCTTATCAATGTGTTTTTATCCGATACGTGATGCTTCTTTATTTACGAAGACCGTCTTGTATCTTTGCGTTCGTTTGTGCCCGGTTTCCAGGTGGTGCCGTCTGGCAGCAGGGATACCCATTCCAATGTCTTTAGTGCCGGATCGAGAGTATACAGTTTTGCACCCTTGGGTACTTTACTTGTTCCATAGCCGTTATGACCGGTAGTACGTCCGTAAATCAGGTCAACACCCTCCATGCTGCCTGCATAGTCATTCACATGATCGTGGCCGCAGAATACGGCTTGAATGCCTGCTGCCGCCAGTATGGGCAGCGAGGTCCCGTCTTCTTTTTCCATGCAGACGTTTTCGCCAATGATACCCCGTGCTGTATCGTTGTCCCAGACGTCCTTATATTGTTTTATGGGGATATGAAAAGCACCAAGACGCATGGGGCGTTTGTGCCGTGTATCAAGTGTTACCGCTGCTTCATGGATAAACTGTTGAGCCATTTTATCGATACCGGTATCGCGTGTGTTCAGGCAGAATATTTCGGCGAGACATGTTCCGTCCCTGTTCTCGAAAGTGACGACGTAGTTGCCGTCTTTTTCGATACCGCCATAGAGTGAGTGTTTTGCTTCTGCCAGTACTTTATGAGCTGCCTTGTAGTCGTCAAGTTGATCATGGTTTCCCCAGGTGAATGCCCACGGAACGCCCCAACTTGCAAACTGTTCAATTGCATAGTTCATAAATTCAGCACCCCGCCCGTCCGGGTTGTCATGCCATACATCTCCGGTAATCAGCAATACGTCCGGTTTGGCATGATCAATCAGTCGTCGTGCATCGTCCAGCGTTTGGTTACGCTTCTGTTTCTCCCGTTCCGGTCGTCGAGTGGCCCCGTTGAAGAAATGAATATCCGTAAATTGCAACATGCGCAGTTCCGCACGATTGGAAATTATCAGTCGTGTTTCCCACGGTATTTTCTGTGGTGTTGGGGTTGGAATATCAGCAACGGCTGCCGCCATAACACCTGTGGTAGACACAGATAAAAATCCCCGACGGGAAATATTTTGCACCATAGCATTGAAATCCTATTTTGGGGAAATTGGACATTCTTTTTATGGGAACCACTATACCGATAATATTATTCTACCATATAAACCGAATGGTACACAG
>JAGLCZ010000652.1 GCA_023145975.1 Candidatus Hydrogenedentota bacterium
TTCACGTGTTTATGGGACTCTTCAGCCTGTTTATGCGAATTCTTAGCCTAGGTATGTAATACCTTAGCCGGTCTATGTGACTTTTCAGACCGTTTATGTGAGTGGTAAGCCTATGCAGGTGAGTTGCTGACCCGTCTATGCTACTTCTCAGCCTGTTTATGTGAGTCTTTAACATAGGTATGTGAGCGATTCACCTGTTTATGTGAATGAGTAACATAGGAATATATTCTGTTAAAATAGAGGAATATACTGTCTATCCCCAAGAGGATAGCGCGAGTTGAAAGGGAGAAGTGAGCCGTACAAACAATTTTGTTTCAAGTAGATAGGAGATTCTAATCCATGACAAGGTCTTACATTCCAGACAGTGATCTCGGAAAACTGCGGTGGATCCGTATTTTTAATACGTGGTTTCAGACCCATGGTGCGGCATACGGGTTCAGCCCGGCGCAGATCGCCGATTTGACAAGCCAGACTGCCGCCTACATCGCTGCGATGACAGAGCATAAAACGGTGCAGGCAACTGCGAGAGCGGCTACACAAAAGAAGAATACGGCACGCAGATCGGTGATAAGCCTGGCGCGTTCCCTTGCCCAGCAACTCCAGAGCAACGCTGCCCTGACCAACAGCGACCGTGGTGCTGCCGGGCTGACGATTCCCGATACGACCCAGACTGCTGCCGATCCCATCGCGCTTATGATGATCACGCCGCCAATGCTGGTGCTCGATTTCAGTATACGCCAGCAGGTAACGATCCACTGGGGTCCTAACCCGAATAATGAACGCAGGAACGGCAGGCCGGAAGGAATCCAGGGCTGCCAGGTTGAGGTTGCACGGGATGGTAGTGATACAGAGGCGAAAGAATGGATCCCCCTTGAACCCTCCACCAAATCTCCTGTGATCCACCTGGTAGAGGAGAATACACCGACCTCATTTATCTACCGCGCCTACTACGTCGGCAATAATCTCAAACACGGTCCCATTGGCGATTCGGCACGATGCACCGTGAGCGTATAACAGCAGGGCTTTCGGATATTCCCCCTCCCGTTGTGCACTTTCAGTATGGGTACATGTGCAAGAAACCGTGACAAATAGAGTGCGGGATGGTATACTGTTTGTATAGGAATGGTGTATGAGATCCTTTGATGAATAGCGGTGCAACTGTGAAAGGGTTGTTTCATGAAGACGCGCTTAACTTGTTTGTTGATTCTGGTATTGAGTGGGATGTTTTTGGCAGGATGTCCTGAACGTGTAATAGATCCTGATGGGACAGAGGGCGAAGGAGAAGCAATTGTAGAAGG
>JAGLCZ010000653.1 GCA_023145975.1 Candidatus Hydrogenedentota bacterium
AACAGAAAAGAGAAATCTTTTGCCCCTGTCCCTGACGGGGATTCTTATGTCATTGCAGCTTCGCAGCGATATTGGTTTCGAGCAGCGTTTACAGGAAGGGGAAATGGAGCTGGAACGGGGAGTCGAACCCCGGACCTCGTCATTACGAGTGACGCGCTCTACCAACTGAGCTATTCCAGCTTTTAAGAAAATAATAGGCAAGGTACTACTGCGTGCAACAGCACGCAAATCGGGGGTATCTTATCGCAAACACCCATGAAATATCAATTTCGCTGGCACAATGCAATATTCAATATCATAAATTCAGGCAAGATGATGAAACGAAATTTTGCCCTGTCCGTTTGTGTCAGGTACACTACGGTTTGAATTGCTGAAGACTGCCTGTGCTATACCGCTGACAACAGCTAAATCTACTTTTTTTCGAAGGAACTATCCAGCACTATGTATATACTCCTCACCTTTGTCCTGCTGTGTTTCGTTGCATCGCCTGTATTTGCCCTCGACGATATACCGTGCCCTGATCTGCTGCGCACTGAATATCGCGTGAACCCGTTGGGTATTGAAACAGAAACACCGCGATTTACGTGGCAGCTGCACTGCCCGTATAACGGATATGCACAGACCGCATGGCAGATACTTGTCGCCGATACAACGGAAAATCTAACTGCAGCGAAAGGTACCCTGTGGGATTCAGGAAAGGTCAGCTCTGATAATGCCGTTCTTATTCCTTATGCCGGTACACCCCTGCAACCCCGTACTCCGTACTGGTGGTGCGTGCGAATATGGGACGAAAAAGACACCCCGTCCGCGTGGAGCAATACCGCTCATTTCAGCATGGGATTACCGGAAGAAGAGGAATGGAATGCACAATGGATAGGATATGATGCTCCAGGTACAGAAGACTTTGAAGCCGCAGGTATCGCGCCCCTTGCTGATGCACAATGGATAGGATACCCCGAAGGCAATCCCCGTTCAACTGCACCGCGTTCAACACACCTGTTCCGCCGAATCATTACCCTACCCGATGATGCCGTTATCGTAAATGCATCCCTGATGATCACAGCAGACGATGCCGCCGCCCTTTGGATCAACGAAAAAGTTGTCGGTGAGGGACAACCCGATATAAAAAACTGGAAACAAGTCCATTATTATCTGGTAGACACACTATTACAACCCGGGAAAAACTGCATCGCCGTTGAAACAAAAAACGGCACGGGTGCCGCCGGACTACTCGCAGCACTACGCGTCACATTGCGGGACGGCTCAGTGGTAGACTGTCTTTCTGATGCCTCATGGAAAATCTCAAAATGCCTTCCTGATAATGAATGGAAACAAACTGACTACTCTGATACATCATGGAAGCAAGCTGCCGTTCTTGCCGGTTTTGGCGAAGCGCCCTGGACAGAAAGTAATCTGGAAACTGCCCGATTTAAACCTGTTGCCCAGCTGCGGCGCAGCTTTACTGCGCGTGGTGAAATACAACGGGCAACGCTCTATGTCACGGCTTTGGGCATATACGAAGTACACCTAAACGGCAAACGCGTAAGCGATTCATACTTTAGACCCGGCTGGACGGACTTTCACAAACGTGTGTATTACCACACCTACGACGTCAGTACCCTGCTCCGACCGGGAAAAGAAAATGTGATTGGTGCACTCCTCGCACACGGTTGGTATGCAGGACATTTGAGCAACCTGCCCCATCCCGTCTATGGAACTCGTCCACGGTTCTTAGCACAGCTGGAAATTGAATATGCAGACGGCACCACAGACACTATTGCCAGTGACGAGAACTGGCGTGCCGCCCACGGTGAAATTCGAGGTGCCGACCTGCAAATGGGTGAGATACGGGACCAAAGAAAAACGCTTACCGGATGGGAGTATCCCGACTATGATGACAGCGCATGGGTGCCCGTATCCATCACCCCGCCGGAAACTATTCCCCAAAAAATACAAGCCTACCCGGGCGCGGAAGTGAAACAGTTTGAGACCATTACTGCACAAAACGTGAGTGAACCCCGTCCCGGGATATATGTATATGATATGGGGCAAAACCTGGTCGGCTGGACACGCATTACAGTAACAGGAGAAGCGGATCAACTGATCCGGGTACGTCACACAGAAATGCGCGAAGAAGACGGCATGCTTTATACCGACGCGCTTCGCAGCGCCACAGCAACGGATATATATCACCTGGCAGACCGTACGCAAACGGTTCTGGAACCTGCATTCACTTTTCACGGATTCCGATATGTTGAAATTCGCGGTATAGATGCACCGCTGCCGCTGGAAGATGTTAGCGCTGTAGTCATTGGATCAGAGGTCCCTATTGTTGCTGACTTTGAATGTTCCAACCCGTTGCTGAACCAGCTGGTGTCCAATATTCGCTGGGGACTCCGGGGCAATTACTTTGAAATACCCACCGATTGCCCGCAACGGGATGAACGACTTGGCTGGACAGGAGATGCCCAGTTCTTCATGCCTACGGCTCTGTATATGGCAGATGTGGGCGCATTTTTTAACAAATGGTTTGTGGACCTCATAGAAGATTCCCAACTGGAAGACGGATCATTTGCCCATGTGGCACCTAATATAAATATGGGGGGCGGCGCAACTGCCTGGGGTGATGCTGCCATTATATGCCCCTGGCTCTTTTACCAATTCTATGGTGATACCCGGGTCATCGAAAAACACTTTGACAGCATGGTGCGCGGTATGGAATTTTTGGCTGCCAAAAGTGAAAATTACACCACTGAAAAGATAGGCTTTGGCGACTGGCTGAATCTGGGAGGAGGGGCGAAACCGGAAGTGATCTTTACTGCTTATTATGCGCACATGGCACAACTCATGGCACACATGGCAACACTGATTGGACGAGATGATGAAGCCGTTCATTTCACCGATCTGCATGAAAAAATCAGGAACGCTTTTGTAAAGATGTTCGTTAACGACGCAGGTGAAATTCTCGACAGCAGCCAGACGGGTTATGCCCTTGCCTTCGCGTTTGATCTTATCCCTGATAAATTGCGCGAAAAAGCGGCGCAGCATTTTGTGGAAGAAATCGAACGCTTCGACTGGCATCTGGCAACAGGGTTTATCGGTACACCACGGTTACTTCCTGCATTAAGCGCGGCAGGGCGAGATGATATTGCATGGCGACTGCTGATGAATACCACATTTCCCTCGTGGCTGTATCAAGTAACATTAGGCGCTACCACCATGTGGGAACGATGGAATGGATGGAC
>JAGLCZ010000654.1 GCA_023145975.1 Candidatus Hydrogenedentota bacterium
AACGTTGTACATATCACATCCGTACATTAGCAACCCTTCCTTTCAGACTTTGTCCAAATATACGCCAACTACCTCACCACTGGACGTAACATAAAAATTATAGATATTATTCCCCTTAAAGATATGCGCCGTTATAAACTTGCTCAAAGCACTGCATTCCCATTACACTTGGAACAATGTTCTGTGTGCACAAATCATTTGCGGGAAACAGAAATTGGAGTTAAGAATACCATTGAAATCTTATATTTGGAAAATCGCGAAGATTTCCTTTGTGCCATTATTGCTAATAATTGCAACCATAATTACTTTTTCGTATGTTATTTTTTCCCCTATGCACAAATTAGGTGGCATGTATGATATCTATCGCTACTTTGCTCCTATAACTTTTTCAATTGATTATTATATTCATCAAGGCGAATTTCCTTTATGGAATCCATTGACGTATTGCGGCATGCCCTATTCTGGAAATCCACAATCTTTTCTGTTTTATCTTCCGAATCTGATTCGCTCATTACTGACTATTAACCCCACACCAGCAAGTTCAAATATAAGTCTCGCAATTATGTGGGGCATTCACTTTGTTTTTATGGCATTATGCACCTACCTTCTTGCACGCTCTCACAAGTTAAGCGTATCAGGTTCTCTGGCTGCTGCAATCGCATTTGCTTTTAGCGCACTCATGGTAAGACGTATGTGTGAGTATCACTACATTACCTCGATAGCATGGCTACCCCTGCTTATGCTCCTGCTCAAAAAAATGATAGACGCCAAGGATTTTCCTTCAAAAATTGGTCTTGCTATTCTTTCGGGCTTAACACTTGGCATGGGTATTATGGGAGGGTTTCTCCAGATAATATATCTGTTAGGCTTTCTTCCTGCACTTTACGCACTCTTCTATTTTCTTCTTAATACAGATTGGGAAAATACAAAAGGCTCTCTGCTAAAAAAATTGCGACCATGGGCTTTCAATGGTGCTGCCATGGCCACGGTCTTTATTCTGGGTGCCAGTATTGCCGCCCTTACATTGTTGCCTGCCTGGGAACTTGGAGAACACGGTTTACGTTCTGGAACAATCTCTCTTGGTAAATTTTCTGACCTCTGGAAATGGACACCATTGGACTTCTACCAAAAAATGGTGCTTTATACAGGTATAAAGTATGAATCCGAAACGATAAGGAATTCAGGCGTCATCGCATTACTATTAGCCTGTGCCGGCCTGACACACCGTCGCCGCCGCGATGTATTCATGTTTGTAGCTCTGTATCTGATCCTTTTCGAATGCAGTTTTGGTCCTCCCTTGCCAATAGGTGCTCTTCTTGAAAAAATTACGCCTTTTTCTTTGTCTGCATATTCACGAGCCTATGATTTTGGATTACTGCCATTGAGTTTGCTGGTTGGGTACGGGGTAGATGCCATAAGCCAACCCCTCCCCAACAAGGGACATTCTTACGCACGCGCTCTGATATTGGCGTTGCTGGCATTCGTGTTTCTTTCCCCAATGATCACGTGGAATGAATCAGTAAAAGGTTGGCTGGAAATAATCGATGCAAAGAAATATGTCACTGTAAACAACAGTGTCACCACCATACCCATTATAGGTCTGATACTCATGCTTGCCTTGGGAACACTTCGCTACCCCAAGACCATACGCTTGGTTCTAACCTTTATCTTGCCAATATTGATATTCAGTGAAACCTTTGCTTGGAATTCCTCTTTTGTTCCCTACATGACACACCGAAAAATTAGCGACAGGGTAAAGGTAAAACAGGATGGCCATGAGTTATCCCTGGCAAATTTCCGAGGAACCGACCCCATCTGCAATCGCTTCCAGTATTCCATGCGATTTGCCATGAATGGTGTTGACCCTATGCACTTAAATAATGTTAGAAACATTCTTAGTGGTCCTCCCCGCGAAGGTCCCGGTTTGCGCGGTGTTCAGAACTGGGAACCTACACGTGCAAATTTGCGCGGTAACATGATATTTAAGCGTTCTTTCTGGTTGGCACAGCAATATGCAGTAGGAAAACTTCCTAAGAAACAGGAGTATTTTCCATCAGCTACTACCGTGTTTCTTGAAGATAGAATTGAAGCACCAATACCCATGGTGGACCGCCAGGATCTGCCGAATTCATCAATTTCGAGTGAAGAACAAGTCGTGGAGATTTCCAGCCCGGCAACACTATTCAACAAAATTTCAACCAAAAGGAAACTAGTCCTGAAGTTTTCAGCTGTTCTGCCAAAAACAGTTCAAGGAATACCCGCAGGTTCAGCAGGCGCAGTACATAGCGCACTTGTTTATTCGTACAAATCCAGTACCAATGCCCAGATAGACATAACCTTTACGCAGCCTGGAACAGACCGCTCTGAAATGGGAATGCGACATATAGTGCGGCCCACGAGCAATCGTGAGGCAGAATTTGAAATACCCCTGCCTGATTATCCAAATCTTGTCGCAACTATACATATCGAGAACAAGGGACGAGGCAGCTTTCAATTTACCCGTTTTTACATCAAGTCTGATCCCCACGATGAGGATGGACTCATTGAAATTCTGGCGCGTACCGCCAATACTGTGGACTTGCAAATTGGTCCCCTTAAGAAATATCGCATACTTACTTTTTTGGACGCCTTCTATCCTGGCTGGTACGCCTTTGTGGATGGAGATCGGGTTCCTATCCTTCGCACCAACGAACAGTTCAAGGGCATCGTCCTGCCACCCGGAACACATCGCGTATACTTTGTGTTCAGACCACCGCTAGTAATACATGCCGGTACGATCTCATTCACGGCATTGGCTATGGCAATAGTAGGACTTGCACTCTGTTGGTATTTTAAAAGGCGAAACACAAACGGTTATAAAGACAATTTTCCACCAACCGAAAAATGCGATGGTATACAGGAATCATCTCCGCCTGTACCAGAATAGGAATATTCAGAAACATCTTAAGCTTGAATTATTTCACTCCCTGGTGTACCATTTCCATATAAATAAGCCTGATAATCCACTCAATAGTGCCAAAAATGTAGTCAGCGAGATAATCATGCCAATTCGAGTTGTCTCTGACCAATACGAGAACACAACCTCGTGAGTTCCTGCAGGTAATACAATGGCTTTAAAAGCATCGTTAGCCTTTAAAATTTCTATTGGCTTTCCGTCTACCCATGCTAACCATTCTTTATAATAAGAATCCACAAAAACAAGTAAACGTGGTTCCGAAAGATTACTTACAGTAACGGTAACCGTGTTGGCTTTCCAATCGAGAATGGTAATACTATCACCTTCATCATCCAAATCCTTCAGAACATAAGCACGTGTCAACTTAACACGTCTGTCGTTCCAGACAAGAGTTACCGTATTGCTTTCACAATCAGGCAAAGGTATTTCGAGAAAATATTCCTTACCCTTGGTATTAAAGGAACTAACACGCTTAAGCAAATGCGTACGGCCTTTTTCATCTTTGCATACAGGTTTGAAAGTAGCCACATTACCCCCAGTGTAACCAATATACAATACGCTGTGTTCAAATCCCTGATCAAATTTCCGTAAACGCAGATTAAGGTTTTTCCCCCGCCATACCGCCTTTGTTACATCTAATTTCCCAAGATTTATATGTTCAACATGCTCCGAAACAGCCTTGGCTGGAAGATCTTTTCTGGCAATTTCCTGTACGGGCAATCCGGTTCCCTCTGGTGTTTCAGTAAGGAAGGCCGTTGTAGTTACAGGAAACACATCTTGCTTCCCGGGCAGTTTTCCCGAAACCCATTGGCGTGCAAGCCAAAAAGAACGTTTCAGAAATAGGTTTCCCCTATGGTTTTCAACCAATGCATCCTCACTCTTAAGATAGCCTCGATAAAAATTTTCATACCCCTTCCTGCAGATCGTCTGCCGTGTATCACCAATATACAGGGGGTTGTATCCTGCCATGGAAAAATCCAGGGTAAACATGTTCCAGTTTGGACGAATATCCCCATAACGCCTGTTATCCCGCGAAATATTTTTGTGGTCACAGAATCCGCGGGTATCCATTCTGTTTGCAACGCGTTTGGATACATATACAGGAAGCATTTGTGCACTCCATGTAATAATCTCCGCGGCGACCAAAATGGCAATTATCCATCGCCCCACATGCGGCCACGGAAGCCATGAGAAACAACACATCATAATTAGAGAAAACAGTGGCAAGACCCATACATAGTGCCACTCTGAACTAAGTAAATCTTCCTGCAACCATAAATGAAGCATCATTAACATTGCAGTACCTGCTAGAACCAAAACCATCATTCGCAGTGCACGCCACCGATATCGAATAGGAGCACACCCCGCAGCATCAATCCCGAAAGCAGTCAACATGGCAAAAGGAAGACTTGCAAACGAACCCGCACGCCAGGGAGAAACCGTTATATTTAAAAAATCAAAACGATGAAGAAAAGTAGCTAAAGGAAATGGCGGTCCCAAGGTACAATCCGTTATAATCAGATAAAGCAGGAAGAAAACCCATACATCACGTCGACGGAAATGGCCAAAAGCAATAATGGAAACAAGTAACGACCCAATCCCTACCGCACGAGGTCCCAGGGGCAGCCAGGTATTACCAGGAAAGAATACAAGACACTTGAGCAAGTGAAGCCAATTGAAATTCTGTTTGATTGTTGCCACTGTTATACCAGATGCGACAACACGAGCACTGTTACTCCCCAGTTCAAAAGCAGGCAGCAGAAGGACACATGCTGCCAGAACCGTAAGCACCGCTATACACAGCAAGAAAACCGCCCGCCCTGTTATTAGCCGTATCGCGCGTCTGAAACTAATTAAACTCATTCTAAATCGTAAATTGAACAAGATGTCCAACATCCCGAAGAATGCCAACAACAAACCCAAGTAAAGACTTAGTTGTGGGAAACCAGCAAGTGTGCTGAGAGCAAAGAAAAGAACCGTACAGCAGCCATAAACAATTACGTCCTCCCATTTCTTTGATAAGAAGGCACGCTTTGCCGCCCACAATACCCAAGGTGCCCAAACGATAACAAGAGGATACACGTAAAACTCGGTAAAGTAAATAATATTAAAGGCGTTAAACATAAATGCAAAAGCACCCACAAGAGAGGCAGGTATACTTAACTGGTACAGACGGCATAAAAGAAATACCCCCAGTCCTGCCCACAACAAATGCAGGAAGCGCAGTACGTGAATGCTGACAGCTGTTGCAAAAGGGTCATAGGCCGGGGTAAGAAAGCTGCGTATAAGGTGAGGCGGGTAACATACACTTGCCTGTGGATCTGCGAAAAAAGGCATGCCGCAATAGGAAAGGGGATTCCATAAAGGAAACTCCCCGTTTCTGAGCGAAACATCCAGAAAAAAAGCCTGAGGCGCAAAATAAAAACGTTCGTCAAGCTCGCCAAAAGTCTTATCCCAATAAGGCGGCGCTAAAAAGTAGTAGTACACAATTACTGAAGCACTCAGAAGGCACAAAAATATGGCGATAAAAAACAATGTCTTTTTTATGATGTGAAAAAGAAACGAGTCCATTCGTTTACTTCCGTTTATCTGTCACCACATACATGCTATCCTATAACACATCTGTAGCAAAAGAACAAAACGCGATTGTAACATACATTATGTTTTGTGGTGTAATGGCCCAAGAATACTTGGATTCAACAACACCTTAAGGATGACCTTCAAAGCTCTTAACTCTTGACTCGCCAACAAGAAAGGGACATCCTTTCCCGCCAAAACTGTATGTCACCAGACTTTGGTGAGCGACGGACAGCTCCGACGGGAAGGGGACAGATCACAACCTA
>JAGLCZ010000655.1 GCA_023145975.1 Candidatus Hydrogenedentota bacterium
TTTCCTCGCTTTATTTCTCCTTCGCCAAAATGTAGGAACACCTATGTCTTCCGATTCATCAATAGAAGTTGTAATAAAAGGGGGATTATCCGGCTTTTTCTTATCATAATCAAACAAATCCCCGTTCTTTGATGCTGCAGCAGGCTTCCCTGACGGTTGGGGAAGCCCCGTCTTGTCCTGCTGTCCCGCCTGATGTCCCTGCGGAGCCTTTTTCTTGTTTTCGCCGGCAGGGGATAATGTAACATTTACTTTTTTACGGGCATCTGCTTCCTTATGGGCATCAAGATAAACTGAAACATCTTTTTTCGGGAATCCTGCCGCAATAACCGTAACCTGAAAGTCAGGGCGTTCATCCTCATCAATGACGACACCTGTAATAATGGTAGCATCGGAGTTTACATTATTTCTTATATAGTCGTTGGCCTGCTTCACTTCATAGCTGAGGACATCTCTGCCTCCACGCACATTAACAATAACACCTTTGGCACCTTCAATATTTGACTGCTCAAGAAGAGGACAGGTAACTGCTTCTTCAGCGGCACGTATTGCACGGTTTTCACCTTCAGCAAACCCAATCCCCATAAGCGAACGCCCACGAGCCTGCATGACGGTTCGGAGATCTGAAAAGTCAAGATTGATCAGCCCCGGAACCGTAATTAATTCGGATATGGCGCGCACACCATTATGCAAGACCTCATCGCCATAGCGCAATGAATCAATAAAACTTGTGCCCGTACTGCTCAGTTCAGCAATGCGGTCGTTGGGCACAACAATAAGGGTATCCACATGCTTCTCTAGCTCTTCAAGCCCTTTGATCGCGTTACTCATACGTTCGCCTCCTTCATAATAAAAAGGAAGCGTAACAATTGCTACGGTGAGCGCCCCGGTAGCTGCCGCCTCCTGAGCAACAATCGGCGCTGCCCCCGTCCCCGTACCGCCACCCAATCCCAAGGTCAAAAAAATCAAATCACCCCCGACCAAAAGCTCACGAACCCGATCACGATCCCCCTCACAAGCTTCCCTTCCCACTTCCGGCTTCGCGCCTGCACCAAGTGAGTCTTGTCCAATTTCAAGGCACACCGGTGCCAGTGACTTTTCTAAATCCTGTGGATCGGTATTAATTGCAATGAACTGTACCCCCTCCATTTTGGCTTCAATCATACGGTTCACGGCGTTACCGCCGCCACCGCCAATACCAACTACTTTTATAACTGCTTTTTTCTTACTACTTTTTAATTTCTTTTCGGCAACCATGCGATATTCTCCTTTATTGTTGTTCCCAACGCAGACTCTACTACGCGGGTCAGATGCTATTATTTACACACAAGATCCATGCCAAATCGCAGATCCAGAT
>JAGLCZ010000656.1 GCA_023145975.1 Candidatus Hydrogenedentota bacterium
ATCATAAACGAACCCACTGCAGCGGCACTCGCCTACGGCATGGAGAAAAAAAAGGATGAGAAAATAGCGGTATATGATCTTGGAGGCGGTACTTTCGATGTATCAGTCCTTTCCATAGGCGATGACAGCTTTGAAGTGTTAAGCACCAACGGAGATACGCATCTCGGGGGCGATGACTTCGATCAAAGCATTATTGACTGGCTTGCCGAAGAATTCCAGCGAGAGCAAGGAATTGACCTTCGCAAAGACCCCATGGCATTACAGCGTCTCAAAGAAGCCGGAGAAAAAGCTAAATGTGAACTGTCAACGGCTGTCAGTACAGATATTAACCTTCCCTTCATTACTGCAGATGCATCAGGTCCCAAACATCTGAACTATACCTTGACCCGCGCAAAACTTGAACAATTGTGCGACTCCCTGCTCCAGCGAAGCAAAAATCCCTGCTTCCGCGCAATCGAAGATGCTGGACTATCTCCTGAAGATATTGATGAAGTTATTCTTGTTGGCGGCATGACACGTATGCCTGCAGTCGGGGAAATCGTAAAAGGTATATTTAATAAAGAACCCCACCGTGGTGTCAATCCCGATGAGGTAGTAGCTATTGGTGCTGCAATCCAGGCAGGAGTGCTTGCTGGAGAAGTGAAGGATGTATTGCTGCTTGATGTCACTCCCCTTTCACTGGGTATTGAAACACTGGGCAGCGTTTGTACAAAACTTATTGAGCGCAATACTACCGTCCCTGTTACAAAACGTCAAGTATTCTCAACAGCGGCAGACAACCAGAATGCCGTTACAATTCATGTATTACAAGGCGAACGCGAAATGGCAGGAGACAACCGTACTCTTGGCAGGTTCGACCTTATGGGAATCCCCCCTGCGCCCCGCGGTGTACCCCAAATAGAAGTCTCTTTTGACATTGATGCCAATGGCATCGTTCACGTGTCCGCAAAAGATTTGGGGACAGGAAAAGAACAGGCCATAAAAATTGAGGCTTCGAGCGGTCTGTCAGAGGATGAGATTCAGAAGATGGTACGTGACGCGGAACAACATTCTGATGAAGATAAAACGCGAAAAAGTCTTATTGAAGCAAAGAATAATGCCGATGCACTTGTCTATAGCACAGAAAAAAGCCTGAAAGAACATGGCGATAAAGTAGGTGATGACGAGAAGAAAGCGATAGAAGATGCCTTGGCAAAACTTCGTGAAGTAATGAACAGTGAAGATATACAGGTTATCGAAGCGGCTATTGAAAGTCTGACCAATGCATCTCATAAACTTGCAGAAGCCATGTATGCAGACGCAGCAAAAGAACAACAGCAATCAGCTGATCCCTCGGCCAATGCGGCTGGAGGTCCCGAGTATGTCAATCCTGATGCGCCAAAAGATGGTGATACAGTGGATGCTGACTTCACAGTTGTCGATGATGATGACAAGAAAACGACCAACAACTAATTTTACCTTATGCTCCATCCCCGGTTTTCCCGGGGATGGCATTTATAACTACCAGAGTATGTGCCATGCCTGCATCAACAGATTTATATGAAGTAATCGGTGTTTCCAAGAGTTCCAGCCAGCAAGAACTTCGTAAAGCATATCTGAAACTTGCTCATAAGTATCATCCTGATAAAACAGGGGGCGACAAGGTTGCCGAAGATAAACTTAAAGAAATAAATGCCGCCTATGATATATTGAAAAACCCGGACAAGCGTAAGCAATATGACCAGTTCGGCAATACAGACGGACAACCTTTCGGAGGATTCGGTCAAGGTTTTGGAGGAAATGCAGGGGAATCACCCTTCGGTGATTTATTTGATACACTCTTTGGACAAGGGGGTGGACGGCAGGGACGACGGGGTGCTAATCGCGCACAACCGGGTCATGATCTTGAGTATGAACTCTCGATAACCCTAAAAGAAGTTTCAGAGGGGTGTAAAAAAACGATCTCCTTTTCGCGACCGGAAACCTGTAGTAATTGTAATGGCAGTGGTGCGTCAAAAGGTTCCAGTCCTAAAACCTGTCCACAATGTCGCGGCGCAGGGCAAGTTCGTGTAGCACATGGCGTTTTCAGTATGAGCCAAACCTGTCCGCAATGTCGCGGTGCAGGACAAGTCATATCAAATCCCTGCCGAAGCTGCAGTGGAACGGGTCAGGTACACGGGAAACGTGAATTAAACATTGACATCCCTGCCGGTGTAGAATCCGGCAATAGGTTGCGGGTAACCGGCGAGGGAGAAGCAGGGCGCAGCAATGGCCCGCGAGGTGATTTATATATACGAATCAATGTAAGGTCCCATGATTTTTTCGAACGGGCAGGAACCGACTTAATTTGTGTAGTCCCCATTACGTTCACACAAGCAGCGCTGGGAGCCACCGTTCGCGTTCCAACAATATCCGGCATGGCTGAATTGAAGGTACCCGCAAAAACACAATCAGGAACACAGTTACGCTTACGGGGACATGGTCTTCCCGATATGCGTGGATACCGACAGGGCGACCAGTTAGTCTTGATTCGTCTGGAAACTCCCGTAAAATTGTCGCGACGACAACGGGAACTTTTGGAAGAATTTGAAGAACTCTGTAATAACCGCACCTATCCTGACAATAATTCTTTTAAAAACGACCTGAATAAATCTAAAAAGAAATAGAAAATACAGTACAAGCCTTTCTGCTATACGAGCCCTTTCGCTATAGCATTCACTATCAGTTGTATTCTTGAAATAGCAGTAAACAATAAACAAGGAGAAACAGGATGAAGAAAACAGTATTGATGAGTGTTGCAGTACTTTCCATGACAGCAATGCTTGTAACCGGTTGCGTAACCAGCGGTCCTTCCCTTTCAGATGAAGAACTGGTTCAACTGAAGGTAGAACAATGGTCTCAGGGACTGATTGAGAACGATCTAGACAAGTTCCTCGCTACTATTTCCGAATCTTTTTCCTCACGGCAAGCAGACGACAAGGCAGAACTGGGCGGATTTATCGAAGAGGCTATTGAAGCGGGCTATCTCGAAGAAGCGGAAGTATTTCTTGAAGATGCGCAGTTCACTATCGAAGAAGGCGTATGCAGCGTGTATCCAATTGACTTGATGAGTTCCGCAGGCAGTGTAGCCATTGAACTAACTTTCATCCAGGAAAAAGGCGACTGGTTCGTCGCCGACATGGGTATTGACGGTTTATAATTTTACCTTTTGAGACGCTGGGAAATATCTTTCGCAGGATATTTCCCAGCTCTTTCTTTTATTTGATCGTAAAACTGGAATTTCATGAAGCTCTTTCTCTTTCCACTTGTCATCGTATTGCTTTGTAGTAACATACTGTTGGCGGAATCAGACCCGCTCACCATCATCACATACAATATTCACCATGGTGAGGGGCTGGACGGCAAAATCGACATCAACCGTATTGCCACTCTCATAAAAGCATCTGATCCGCATATTGTTTGCCTGCAGGAAGTAGACTGCAACCTTCCCCGAAGTAATTATATCGATATGCCTGAGTTCTTTGCTGAAAAACTTGGGATGCATGTTGTTTTTGAGTCCAACTATCAATTCGCCGGTGGAGATTATGGAAATGCGACCCTCAGTAAGCTCCCTATTATCACATCCCGAAATATTGCCCTTCCCAATCCTATAAGTGCCGAACCCCGGGGATGCCTGCTTGTAACCGTTAAATGGAATGGCATCTCCATCGATATCATGAATACCCATCTTGGTCTGAATGGACAGGAACGTCTTGCTCAAGCCGAAGCTTTAGTAAAAGAACTAAGCGAAAACCCCGTTATTCTCGCTGGTGATATGAATGAAAATGCCAC
>JAGLCZ010000657.1 GCA_023145975.1 Candidatus Hydrogenedentota bacterium
GCAAAGACCGCAATGGGCCGCTGCGCTCGACCAGCGATACTGTTCCGCCCGTTCCACTATTCCCGCCGCCACAGGATTACGTTCCACATGACGTACCGCTGCCCACAAATGCTGTTCGTCAAGGGGACAGGAAGAGAAACGCCCCTGCCACACATGTCCCGAGATCGCGGTACGCGTGTTGAAGTGCATGGCGTAAACGGTATGGGCATCCCGCAGCGCTTTTCCCAGCGCCCTCTCATCACCGGGAACCGCGACCAGATGTACGTGATTGGCCATCAGGCAATACGCATAAATGGACAGACCGTATTTTTCGGCATACCGCTTCAGGAAACGAAGATAGACAAGATGATCGTCGGACTTTTCAAACACGTCCATCTCGCGGTTGCCCCGCTGTGTGATATGATGCGCAAAACCCGGCACCACTATACGCGCTACTCTACTCATGACAACAGTATAACACAAAAAATGGAAACAATCAACATGATTTACAGTCTGTCCCTGTATTTCAGATTAATTCTTCATACCGGTCAGGGTAACCCCCTGGATGAAATATTTCTGGGCGAAGAAGAAGATAACTACTACCGGTAGAATCATGATGGTGGAGGCAGCCATCAGCAGTCCGAAGTCAGCACCGTATTCGGAACGAAAATTGAAGAGTCCCAACGCCAACGGATAAAGACGTTGGTCACTGATATAAATCAAGGGTCCCATAAACTCATTCCATGATGCCATAAAAGTGAATATACCGACTGCCGCAAGGGCAGGTTTGATAAGCGGCAGGATGATACGATAATAAATACCAAAATAACCACAGCCGTCGATGAGAGCCGCCTCTTCAAGTTCACGGGGAATACCTCTCATGAATTGCCGCAACAGGAAAATGAAGAAAGCACCACCTGCAAAAGCAGGCACCCATAATGGTTTAAGCGTGTTGTACCAGCCGAGGGAACGGAACACAAGAAATACAGGAATCATAGTCACCTGGGCAGGCAGCATCATAGTAGCTAACACAATAAAAAACAGCAGATCGCGCCCCTGCCACCGCAACCGTGAAAAAGCATACGCTACCATAGAACAACTGATCATCTGACCCAGTACATTCATAACAACAAGATAAACGCTGTTGGCAATATACTTTTCCCAATGTCCCCCTGCAATCCACGCAGCGTGATAATTACGGGTATACTTATTCCATAATGCGGCAAGCCGGGACGACCGCTGCAGATCAAGGGTCACACGAATATGCCCAGGAGTATTATAAATTTCTCCCTCTGTTTCAACAGATACCAACGGCCATATACCCAGATCACGCTCATCCGAGGAATCGCGGTCAGCCAGTTTGAAGGTTAGTTCCTGCCATCTGTAACGGCTGAGGTGGTGTGCCTGCTGTGATTCATAGCGTTTCCCATCTATCTCCAATATAAACTTCAAACGGTGCCAAGTACGATCCTGACGCAAGGGCACCGTAACGCTATGTAATTCCGATGACGCCATGGGCAGGGGTAACTCAAATTGCAGGTGTGCCGCAGAATCACTCTCAAGATTATAGGCCAGTTGTACCATGCGCTCTGCTGCAGTCATATTCAAGGGCATGTTGCGCAGCAGAATATTATCTGAGTGACTGGCATTTTTTCCTAATTGTTCCAGCGTTACGCCGGCAATCGCATAGTCAAAACGCTCTAAATCCGTAACGAAAGGTTCGCGCACTGCCACGCACCGGTATATGGAACTCCACACATCAGCGATACGCTCTTGAGTTACACGCTTCCGAAGCACGTCCAAAATGACTTGTTCCTCCCGCCCCCACGTATTTGCAGGTATACCGGGCATCAAGGTACTCCACAACGCCTGCACCAACACC
>JAGLCZ010000658.1 GCA_023145975.1 Candidatus Hydrogenedentota bacterium
GACTGCCTATCTTGGGCTATTGAATCGCTTTTCCGGTCATAGGTCTTTTGCACAGCGTGTGCGTACACTTATTCCGCAGATTGACGATGAAAAACATCGTGTTGATGCGTTGTGTCGTCTTGCACGATATATGCCGGATTGGGCAGGGAAAATTGCGGTTGAGGTTGCCGCTGTTGGCGATATATTCAGGCAGAAAAAAGAATATGATCAGGCAGAAGATATCTATATGCAGGCGCTTATACTTTCGCCTACCGACCTGGGGTATCAGGTGAAATTGGCGGATATCCTGCTTGCTCGCGGTGAATTGGCGGCAGCGTTGGGGCACTATCGGTTGGTATTGCTTACGGCTCCAGAGTCCCCCTATTCAGCTGGACAGTTTGACCGTGTTTGCATGGAGCAAGGCGAGCCGGATGAGGCAGCCCGTTTTTGGGAAGGATTACATGAAATGAATCCCAAAGCAGCGGTTCCCGCACTTCATTTGGGCTATGTCTTAGAGCGGAAAGATCGGATTGAAGAGGCGCTTATTTTGTATCGGCAGATTGAGGAACATCATCCGAATAATGCAGAAGCCCTATTGCGTCAGGGGATTTTACTTGCGATTCTGGAGGGGTACGCAAAGGGACGGGTGGTTATGGATAGGGCATTGGATCGTGCTCCCGATCTTCACCCTGATCTTGTGGCGGGCTTAACGCGCATCGCCGCCTATTACACAGAGACGGGTGCCCATGCTTTTGCAGAAGCCATCTATCGCGAAGTGATGGAGTTGGCACCTGATAACGGATGGCATCAAGTGCGGTATGCCGAAGCTTTGATGGCGCAGGAAAATTACAGCAAGGCACAGGAGGTTTTCGTAGACATTCTTCAGGGGGCTCCCGAGTCGCCTTATTCAGCGGATAAACTGGATGAGATATTTGAGCGAATCGAGGAGCCTGCGTTGCGTGTCAGCACGTGGAAGTCTCTTTACACCCGCTATCCGGAGGCATTTATCCCTGTGTTACATTATGGGAAAGCACTCGAAGATAAGGGGGATCATAACGAGGCATTGCTGCAGTATCGTATCCTTCATGATTCCCATCCCGATCAGCCGGAGCTAATGTTACGTTTGGGTATGCTCACTGCGCGTATTGAGGGCTATGATACAGGGCGTTTGCTAATGGACGGTGCTGTTGCTGCGGAACAGAGTCT
>JAGLCZ010000659.1 GCA_023145975.1 Candidatus Hydrogenedentota bacterium
CCGATTCGTGTAGAATTGGATAGTCTTCATGCCGATGATTTCGTACGTATTCTTACAGAACCTAAATGCTCGCTGGTGAAGCAGTACCAGGCGTTACTTGCTACAGAAGGGGTAACCCTTGAGTTTACCGGGGATGCCGTTGTAAAACTGGCGGAAATTTGCGAACGGGTTAATACGGAATCGGAGGATATCGGTGCCAGACGTTTGCATACAATTCTCGAGTATCTGTTGGAGGAAATGGCATTTTCCGCAACGGAAAAGGCTGGGGAAACCATTGTAATCAATGTAGATTTCGTTGAAAATCAGCTGGAAGATACGGTTGAAAAACAAGATCTCAGTCGGTATGTGCTCTAAGTTGGATAATGGGATACAGCAGTTTTGATTCGTTTTACATCTTTGGAGAAAAGCGGTCTTTCAGTAGCGGCAATGTCGGGCAGGGAGGAGGGGGACTGCGGGATCGGAGATAATGCCTCTGCAAACGTAACTGCTTTTCTTCGTGCTCTTTCTCTTTCCCCCGGGCAGCTGTTTCGTGTGCGGCAGGTACATGGTATCCGTGTCGTAGAGGCTGTTGCTATACGGGAAGGCTTGCCCGCAGATTTCCCTGAAGCAGATGGTATGATTACCAATTGCCCCGGAGTCGTGCTGGGGATTTGTGTGGCGGATTGTGCTCCTGTACTGCTGTATAACCCTGTAATAAAGGCGGTTGCCGCATTACATGCGGGACGGGAGGGGATTTGCCACGATATCGTATCTGCGGGTATCCATGCTTTATGCACCACCTATGGCGGTTTTCCAGATCAGTTACAGGCACTCATAGGACCTTGTGCAGGGGGATGCTGTTACGAAGTATCCCGGGAAATGGCAGATATTTGGTCTGCTGCAGGGCGTGCGACTCAGGGACGAAACTTGCATCTTTCTCTGGAAATACAGCATCAACTTGAAAATAATGGTGTAATCAGGCACAATATAGAGGTTGTGGCCTCTTGTACTGTTTGCGGTGGTAATTTTTACAGTTATCGTGCTGATGGTACACCGCATCGAAATTTGGTGGTAGTAATGCTATAAATTGATAATATAGCCTCGTATTACGACAGTGTTCTGTTTTGTGTGCATTGCATTATAAAACAGGGCAGGCGGTCTTTTGCGTCAACAGCACGTTTTATGTTATAGTGTGGCGTAAATAGCGGCCGTATATAAAGTGGGTCTCAACCCACTTTTTTTATTTGTTTTTGATTTAGTTCTTATATGCCCGGAAAGGTACTATAAAATGGAAGCGGCCGCACTTGTTCGTCAGGCATGGCAGATTCTGGAACCGGAACTCCAGGATATTGGCTATGAGCTGGTTGAGGTTGAGTATAGTCAGCAAGGTGGTGCTGTCCTTCTGCGTCTTTTTATTGACAAGGAGGAAGGCGGTATCTCTTTAGCTGATTGCACCCGAGTTACCCATATATTGAATCCGGTTTTGGATGAAACGGAATTTATTTTGGGACGCTATCTCCTGGAGGTTTCGTCTCCTGGATGGAATCGTCCCGTGCGAAAACCTGAGCATTTTCAGCGTGTTATCGGAGAAATGTTGCGAGTGGTAACTAATGCTCCTGCGGAAGGCCGCACAAAGTTTAAGGGTGTTCTGAAGAGTATAGATAAGGATATGATTTGTCTGGATGTTTCGGGTCAGGAAGTGACTCTGCATCTTGAGAATATAAAAAAAGCGCGATTAGATCGCTAAACGCGTTGGTTTAAGGAGAGATACCTTGACTGATAATTTAAAAATGATATTGCAGCAGCTTGAAGCGGAGAAAAGTGTTGACCGTGATACGTTGCTGGAGGCTATTCGTAGTGCTATCGAGACTGCTGCGCGTAAGCCCGTAAACAGAGCCGCACACATATCGGTTGAAGTGGATCATAAAACACTGTCCTTTAACGTATTTGAAATACGGCTTGTTGTTGAAGAAATTACTGATTCCAGTGCAGAAATTACACTGGAAGATGCGCTGAAATTAAATCCGGATGTGGTGCTGGGTAACCGGTTAAAGGTGCCGTCACAGCCTGAAAATTTTGGACGCATTGCCGCCCAAACAGCGCGGCAGGTCATCATTCAGAAAATAAAGGATGCAGAACGCGAGCGAATTTTTGAGGAGTTTAAGCAGCGTGAAGGCGATGTTATCATAGGGGAAGTAAAGAGATTAAGCAGGGGAAATATTATCGTTTCCATCGGTCAGGTGGAAGCAGTTGTTCCAGTTCGTGAACAATCCCCTCGTGAACGGTATAAGATTGGTGATCGTATTCGTGCCATTCTTATTGAAGTAGACCGGTCGCCCAGAGGACCACAGATTGTGCTTTCACGTACAGCTGAGGATTTGGTACGTGTTCTTTTCGAGATGGAAGTTCCTGAAATTTATGATGGAACCGTGGTTATAAAGGCAATTGCACGTGATCCTGGAAGTCGTACCAAAGTGGCAGTGGCCTCCACGGATTCCAATGTGGATGCAGTTGGGGCTTGTGTGGGACTCAAGGGGTCTCGCGTGCGTGCCGTTGTCGAGGAACTGAACGGTGAGAAAATTGATATTATCCGTTGGAGTGAGAAACCCGTTGAATTATGTGTTAATTCGCTGAATCCGGCGGATATTCTGGATATACAGATTAATAAAGAGACAGAGCGTATTCATGTAACCGTGCCTCAGGACCAATTATCCCTTGCCATCGGAAAACGAGGGCAGAATGCACGGTTGGCATCAGTATTGCTCGG
>JAGLCZ010000066.1 GCA_023145975.1 Candidatus Hydrogenedentota bacterium
TTTTTTAATACGGTTATTTTTCAACCTTTGACGAAAGATGACGGATAAGTTCTAGTAGATTGTTGGGGTTTAGGACTCATCACCCCCCGGTGAATGAGATACTGTTATACACGGTGAATTCCTTTTTGTTCTAGACTCCTTTGCGACACCTCGGTTGCCAGTCGAATTAACATCGTCTGCACTATTACTTTATAGAGGCGTTTTTATCATGCTTGATGGATTGTTGTGTCCTAATGCGGTGGCTGTAATCGGTGCATCGCGTAGTCCGGGAAAAGTAGGCTATGCCATACTTTCTAATCTTATTAAAAGTGGGTATGCAGGAAAAATCATTCCTGTAAATCCAAAAGTGAATAGTATCCTGAATCTTCCCTGCTACAAAAATGTGAGTGAAGCAAAAATCAAGGTTGATCTGTGCATTGTCGTAGTACCCCCGCCCGCCGTGATGAAGGCGTTGGAAAGTGCCGCAGCAGCAGGAGCGGAAGCCGTCACTATTATCACAGCAGGGTTTAAGGAAGTAGATGCCGCAGGCGCCGACCATGAAAAAAAAATCGCTCTCTACTGTCGTAAGCACCGGATGCGCCTGCTGGGGCCAAACTGCCTGGGACTGATTAACACAGCGAATAATATGAATGCATCCTTCGCAGCGCAAATGCCTAAACCCGGCTCCATATCAGTGCTGTCTCAATCAGGGGCACTGTGTACCGCTATTCTCGATTGGTCAGAAGGACGCGGCGTAGGTCTGGCAAAACTAATTAGTATCGGTAACAAAGCAGATTTAAGCGAAACAGATTTGCTGCAGGCATTGGCTCAGGATGATCAAACCAAAGTTATCGTAGCTTACCTTGAAAGTATCAGCAGTGGTCCTGAATTCATCCGAATAGCCGAAGAAGTGTCCCTTACCAAACCCCTGGTAATTCTGAAGGCGGGTACGACAGCTGCAGGCGGCAAGGCGGCATCTTCCCACACGGGCAGCCTTGCAGGTGCAGATATTGCCTATGGCGCAGCGTTCAAACGCGCGGGCGTGGTACGTTCGGAGAATTTTGAATCTCTTTTTGATTTTGCGACAGCCTTATCCATGCAGCCGCTTCCCAAAGGAAAACGGGTAGCAATCATTACGAATGCAGGCGGTCCGGGGATCATGGCGGCGGATGCCGTGGAAACTCTGGGTATGGAGCTCGAAGCACCCACACCGGAAATAGCACAGGATATTATGTCCAACCTGCCGGCGGCGGCAAGCGTTGGCAACCCGATAGACGTATTGGGTGACGCTGCACCCGATCGATATGCCATGGCTTTAGAAAAAATTCTGGCGGATCCGAAAGTAGATGCTGTAGTCGTTATCCTTACCCCCCAGGCTATGTCTGATCCTGATGCAACAGCAGAAGCAATCATTAAAGCAAGTACGGGAGAAAAGCCCGTTCTGGCATGTTTTATGGGGGGATCACAGATCATCAATGCCCGTGCCAAGTTTGTCGCGGCCAATGTGCCTGATTATCCCTCACCTGAACGCGCAGTTGCTGCACTCAAGGCGATGGTGGACTATGCATCATGGCTGAACCGCCCGCCGCGTATTGTAACGCGTTTCCCCGTCAATCGTCATCGTGTGGAACGTATATTATCCCGCCAGGCACGCACAGGTCGTCCTGAAATTGGTGAAGTAGAAGCAAAAGAAATTTTGCGCGCCTACGATTTTAATGTGCTTCCGGGACAATTAGCACGCAGCAGTGATGATGCGATAGCCATTGCAGATCGAATTGGCTACCCGGTAGTCATGAAAATTGTATCCCCTGATATTTTGCACAAGTCCGAATTTGGCGGTGTGAAATTAAACCTGTCCAAGTCATCTGAAGTGCGTGATGCGTATGATCTTATGATACTGCGTATCAGTCGTAAAGCGCCCTCTGCCAAACTTCGGGGGGTACTGGTAGAAAAAATGGGTGCATCCGGGCGTGAAGTGATTTTGGGTATGCACCGTGATCCGCAATTTGGACCTATGCTTATGTTTGGTTTGGGCGGTATTTTTGTTGAAGTAATGAAGGATGTAAGTTTTTATCTTGCTCCCTTGACCCACAGTGAAGCAATACAAATGCTTGAAAATACCCGATCGTACGCACTGCTTCGTGGTGCCCGGGGAGAAGCAGGAGTTGATCTGAATGTTATCGCCTCCGCGTTACAACAAATCAGTCAATTGGTAACGGATTTCCCACAGATTGAAGAAATGGATATCAACCCGTTTATTGTAGGTGAGATCGGAACGCAGCCGGTTGTAGCCGATGCACGAATGATCCTCTCAGGAGAATAAAGATTTATGACAAAAAAAAATATAAGTTATAATCCCGACTGGCAATCTGATTACGCTGAAATGGTAGTCGATGCACAAGAGGCTGTCTCTCAGATACAGCCCGGTCAAAGTGTATTTCTAGGTACGGGTTGTGCTACCCCGGTCGAACTGGTAAAAACGCTTGTGGCACGTGCACGGGAACTTACCGACATTGAAATTATTCAGTTATTGACCCGGGGTGATGCTCCTTATGCCACGCAGGAACTCTCCAACTGTTTTCCTGTTAACAGCTTTTTTATCTCCCAAAATGTTCGTGATATTATCCAGGAGGGATTTGGTGATTACACCCCTATTTTCCTTTCCGATATTCCACGACTGTTTAAATCAGGAAAGATGCCGCTGGATGTTGCTTTGATACACGTCACCCCCCCGGACGCTGACGGACTTTGCAGTTTAGGGGTATCCGTAGACATTGTCAAAAGTGCGGCAGAAAATGCACGTCTTGTAATTGCCCAGGTCAATCCTCAAATGCCGCGCACTCTGGGCAATTCAACACTGCACGTCTACGATATAGACTATCTGGTACCTGTAGATGTACCCATTATTGAAAATCATCCTCCCGAATCCCGACCTGGAACAGAAGAAATCGGGGAATATCTCGGCGGACTGGTTGAAGATGGTTCTACAATCCAACTGGGTATCGGGCGCGTACCTCAAGCTGTTGCCCCCTTCCTGTTAAAGAAAAAAGACATCGGTATTCATACCGAAATGCTGAGCGATTCAATTATAGACCTTGTGGAAAAAGGCATTATCACAGGGGCGTTAAAATCTATGGATCGCAACAAAATTGTTGCCAGCTTTGTCATGGGCACACAACGCCTGTATGACTACATTGACAATAACCCGCTATTTTCATTTAATCCCACGGAATACGTCAACGACCCGTTTATTATTTCCCGGCAGAATAAAATGGTGGCGATCAATGTGGCAATCGAAGTTGACTTAACGGGTCAAGTCTGTTCCGATAGTATCGGCTATCAATTCTACTCCGGTATCGGTGGGCAGCTGGATTTTAATCGCGGTGCCGCCTGTTCGGAAAATGGAAAGGCAATCATCGCACTTCACAGTACTGCCCGCGGCGATAGATCCCGTATTGTCAGTACACTCGCTCCGGGTGCCGGCGTAGTTACCACCCGTGGAGACGTGCATTACGTTGTCACCGAATATGGCGTGGCCTATCTACACGGAAAGAGTATCCAGGAACGCGCATTGGCTCTTATCGGTATCGCACATCCTGATTTTCGGGAACAGTTGATCAAAGATGCCATAGAATATAAATATATACGCGCTGAATTGGCTGATTACAGCGGCAATATAACGGTAAGACCCAAGGAAACACACACTACCTTTCTGTTGAATAATGGCGCACAATTAACGGTACGTTCAATCCATCTAACAGACGAAGCCAGAGTACGTGAACTTTTTCATTCACTTTCACAACGCTCCTTATATACCCGCTTCATGTCACGCATGAAATGGGTACCCCGTAAACAGGTACAAAAATTCGTATATATTGACCACCGAAGTGAAGTATCCATTGTTGCAACAATTCCTGAGGCGGATGGAGATACTATTGTGGCTATTGGCGGCTACTATCTCGATCTAAGCACCAACCGTGCTGAAGTCGCCTTTGTGGTACTGGACAAATATCAGCAGCAGCATATTGGTTCATTTCTTTTCAAACAGCTCAGCACCATTGCCAAGCGGAATGGGATTGCAGGCTTCACGGCTGAAGTACTCGACGAGAACAAAGCCATGCAAAGTGTTTTCAATAGTTCGGGGCTTGCTGTCAAGAGTCGTCTACGCGAAGGTATCTATCACTACGATATGGCTTTTTGATCAAAAGGGTGACCCCTGTTTCAAATCGCGAGGTTATGAAGTTTCTGTGAAAGTCGTTCATGTATATAAGGATTTTGACCCCCCTATTCGCGGCGGTATGGAACGGCATATAGCATTGCTGTGCCGATACCAAAAACAGTGGTGTAATGTTGAGGCACTGGTATGTTCACGAAGGTTTCGCACCCATCGCATAGAACATGACGGCGTTCCAGTAACCTTCGTAGGAGAGTGGGGACGCTTCCAAAGTGCAGCAGCATCCCCTCTTTTTCCCTTATATATGCGTCGGTGTCAGGCGGATGTGATGGTGGTACACACCCCGAATCCTACAGCGGAACTCGGTTGGCTGCTGACCCATCCAAAATCTACGCTGGTAGTACGCTATCAAAGCGATGTGGTACGACAAGCAGCTGCCATGCGTTTTTACCGTCCTTTCCTCACCCATTTCCTTCGTAAAGCAACGATGATCTTACCTACATCACAGCAATACATCGCATCATCGCC
>JAGLCZ010000660.1 GCA_023145975.1 Candidatus Hydrogenedentota bacterium
GGATCAAAAGGAACATCACAAAAAATTAACATTTAAGGAAGCGTATTGTATATTGCTCCAAAAACACGGTGCTAAATGGGACGAGCGATATGTGTGGGAGTGACGCAACCCCGTTGGGGTAAAAAAAAGGGAGAGTATCATATACCCGGGGTAGCGGAGTACCGCAACCCCGGGCTGTGTTATTAAATCCCGTTGGGATTATGAATACACGTACTCGCTTTCTGCTTTTTCCACCAGCGACAAAAATGTTCGCCAGCAGTGTATTTCATTATCCGAAAGCAGTAGCCCGTCTACCCCGGATTCACCTGATTTTTCTATCAAGCCACCCTTGTACATAGTCACGTGTTTTACTGGATACCGGCTGGTTCCAAGATGATTCCAACGCATCAATTTGCCATTTTTCGTCTTTTTTATAGAGTGTCAAGGTGGCACGTTCCGGTGCAAGAACCCGGTATATAACTTTTTTTCCAGCAAGAAATTCTGGAAGTAGACTCAACACACAATTACCCTGTTCTTCTCCTTCTTCTCCTACTTCTTTTGAATTTCTGAGTGACCGAATATCAGGATGATCCGGTAGGGGTGATTTCGGCAGGGGACAGAAAAGATGCATCATTTCTCCGGCAAAAGGAAGCCAGCTATCGGAAAAAAGGGTACGGTCCAACCGGGTACAAGATGAAAAAATTCTTGTTGGTTTTGAATTTCCCTGTTCCTCTTCAATCTTCAACCATGCCTTCAGCTTCTGTGCTGTTACTGGATGTTTATCTTCTCTAAAATTCTCTGCAACTTCATGTAATAGACTGTTGCTCACCTGGTGAAACAAAGGTAAATCACCTAAAATTGCTACGCACCCGAAGTTTATTCTAGGGAGGTGACGTAACCGCCTTTTTATTTTCCAGTCTTCCAGTATTTTCAGCAATCCCCAAATATATTCGATACGACATCCCCATGGGTCTATTTTCTTTAGAAGGCGTATGATGCTTTTATCTGCGCCGGTAAAACCCAGAGATTTTAGTATATCAACCCGTTTCATATCTTGTATTTTTCGCGGACTTCCAATAATACCGATGTTATTCTTTTTGCACCATATTTTACTGGTTGCCAGCATGTAAACGAGTGCAGGGTTTGTTTGAGCCATTTCAATCCCCCCGGGATTTTCATGAAAATACTGCAACAGGGAAAAATGCCTTTCCGGAAAACGCCGCACAAGACGAAACAGCGCCGTAGGAATAACCCGCATCATTTTCTTCCGGTTGATTATACGGTTTTGTACACAACATAATATCTGAAGTGTTTCCGGAAGGGTACCCTTTTTAATAAAAGTGCTTTTATTGAGGATAAAATCAACTTCCTGAGGATAAGTACATCTATCTTTCTCAGCAAGCCGATCCCGCAGATCAACAAGTGTCAGCAAATTGAAATCATCATCGATATCATCAACCTCACTCCATATCCCCGCTGCACTTTCCTGAAGAAATATCGGGGAAGGCCATAATCTAAGAAAGAAGCGTACCCCCTCTTTTTCTCTTATAATGCCTCCTGAAAAATCTGGATCAGTATGCAGCATAACTAATTACCTCCTAATCCCTGCAGGAATCACCTTCCCTTAAAAGAGCCTCCTGTTTATTTGAGGCTTCTTCCCTGACCTGTAGTAAAATTCGGCGGACTACATGTTGTAGGGTATCCTTCTCTGATGTTTCTGCGATTTCTGCAAAGATATTTATAAAACGACAGATACGCGGAGAAACTCCATTCTCAGAACTAAAAAGACACCGCCAAAGAGAAGCCAAAGCGGGTGCTTTATCGGTTATGACAACGTGATGTTCCGGATGGGGGAGATGAGCAGGATCGTTGGTAATAATGACACCATTAGTTCCAATCTCACCATATCTTTCAGACTGTATTAATTCATCAATAAAATCTTCTTTTTCTTTTAAGAAATCAACGTGACAAATAAATCTGCTTAGGGAAGTGTATTCAATAAATAATTCGCCTGCCCGATTTAACTCATAGTCTTCAACGGCTTCGTTGACTTTATCAAGAGCATTTTGCTCAAGCAATACATCAAAACCTTCTTCCGCATCCCACTCATCTTCCTGATATAGGGTTTCAAGCATAAGTTTATCCCGTGATCTCTTCAATAAGCGGGACAAGTCATCTCCATGCCTTCCAACTTTATCGGGAAAGTTTTTACCGGACTTCACAGTATTTACCAATCGGTTAAAGGATCGAAAAGAAGATTTTTCCGGCCACATCCGAAGCATTTCCAAATGTTTTTTGGACAGAAAATGATCGTCCGCTGCCCGAATAATTTTATCCAAATACCCCTGTTGTGATGCTCCAAGCGAAGTATTAATATGATCAATATATACAAGCACATCTAATTTATTTCCGGCATCATCTCTGACTATACGGAAGCACTTGTCATACAAGCCCATACGATATCCTTCGTATCGGTCTAATGCAGACTCGCTCTCACGATCCAACGTCCACACTATACCCGGAGTGACCGTGTCCTTTTTAGGCACGATAGTCGCCAATCCGCGATTATTGATAATAAAGGCATAGCCTTTCAATACGGCACTCCCGACAAATTCAGCAGTAGGACAGCGAAAGCTCATCTGTTCCTCATCCATATTGGAGCCATAAGCAAAATAAAAAGTAGTCATAAGTAATCCTTTCGTTTAAGTTGTTCTTTCTGCTTCTCCTTGATTATAAAGCATTTTTCGCGCCAACTTATATCTAATCGCCCAAATTCTGTATTATCCGCCTGCGAGAGTGGCTTTTCAGGGGATAAATATGCAATAATTGAAGGGTTGCTATTCAATAACTGAAGGGTACTGCCATGATAGACACACAAATAGAAACACATCTAATCCTTACAATTAATGGCGTGAAAGGTGCGTGTGCCGCCGCTGCGGTGCTTATGAAGTATCCGCGGGCGCGTATTCAGTTCACGAGTCCAAGACACCTCCCGAAAGCACTGGAAATACTGTACAAGGAGGGAGTTCAAGCCAATATACATATATGCGGTATTGGGGTTAGTCTTCCAATGGACGATTTTACAGCAAGCCTGTGCTCCCTGGCACCACAGGTGAATATTACCTGGTATTCCGGCAAAGAATATCAAAATATTCAAAAGTATATTTCCAGTATCACAAAAAGAGTGAAATATAAGAACAGCACTACTGTTACCACCGTAAAACTTATCCTTGACACCCTAAAGGTAAAGGAATCGGCACGATCTTTGCTCATCACTAAACTGACCGAAGATGAAGACCAAGGGAAAAAACCTAGTTCGGAGTTGTATTGCTATTGTCACGATCTGGTGCATGCAGCCAACCGCCGATTTTTTTTCTTTGGTGAGGATACATTGAATGAAAAAGCCATCCGCTATCTTGCCGGACTGGAAGAAAAGAGTCATGAACTTGATAAAGAAGTTGATCAGTACAATAAATCACCCGATGCGTTATATCCCCTGGGTTCCAGTCACGCCATGAAAAATCTGCGGGAAAGAATAGGACGATTAGGTCCTGTACCGGAACCCATTCTTATCACCGGCCCTACAGGTTCCGGCAAAGAACTCGTGGCAAAAGCCCTTCATGTTACCAGCGGGCGTACAGGGACTTTCGTTGCCGTAAACTGTGCTGTCCTTGGTGCCAATCCGGCACTGGTGGAAGATCGCCTTTTCGGACACGTACGCGGAGCCTATACTGGAGCAAATACGAATGAAAAAGGGGCTTTCGAAGAAGCCCAGAAAGGGACGCTTTTTCTGGACGAGATTGGGGAATTACACACAGCGGCACAAGCACAATTGCTGCGTGTACTCGAAGAGAAGGAGGTACGCCCCCTGGGAACTATGCAAACCAAATCCGTAGATGTTCGAATTGTTGCTGCCACACACCGAAACCTGGAACACAGGGTTGCAGAGGGAAAATTTCGACAGGATCTGCTCTACCGTATCAATATGCTGCCGGTACAAGTCCCATGTTTATCTGAACGGCTGGATGACATAAAAAGTATTGCTGCACATATCATAGAAGAACTTAAAAAGAACGGTTATACCCTTACTCTAAGCAAACAGGACTGGAACGCTATTCGGGCTTATGGCTGGCCGGGAAATGTGCGTCAACTCCTGAATGTACTCAAACGCGCCGCATACCTTATAAAACCTGTAAGCGTAATTATCAACGAAGAATACCTGAATACGAATATTGAATCCTCGCCAACACAAAGTGTACTATTTTCTGAGGATTTGAACAAGGTACTTCCAATGAAGGAAGCCTACCGTGTATATGTAAATCATGTTCTTGGCTTGTTTGATGGGAACATTATGCAAACCGCCAAGGCTTTAGAAATAGCACCGAATACATTGAGGAAACATATAAAGGAAAGAACAACTCTATGATAAATGACAATCCGAAGGTTGATATTATTGGGTATTCTGAGCGCGGAATAGTAAGTTCGTTCATGTATGAAATGGTAATGAACGAAAATGCGTTAAATCTTTTTTCGGGATTTCTTGAAAAATACGAGCCTATGCGTGAGGATGAAAAACCATTAAAAAACGACGTTAAAATTACAGACGTTAAGGTTCTGCTCGAGCATTCATTTTCGGACTTTGGGGATGCGGATGTGGTATTGCTTCTAAAAACATCAGCTGGGTCAAATCTCTGTATATTTATCGAAGCAAAAGTATCTAATGGCACGGGGAAAAAAAGCCTTTCCGACCACTTTGAAAAATTCTGTAAACTCGATGAGAAAAACAGGGAAGCGGCAAGGAAGAAAACGAAGAAAGACTACAAGTTTTCTTCCAATTTATTTACCCAGATGTATCACAAAAACCGCTTGGTAAAAATTCTGTTAGATAAAGACTGTAAAAAATTGCTTGAAAAACCGGGAAAAGTAATTGAAAGGGAATTTCCCAGTAGTTCGACTAAAACACTTCGTAAAATAGGAAGTAATGACGTAGTATTAAAAACTTTGCATGAAATTTGCTGCCATATAAACAAAGACAAAGACCAAGTATGGTATCTAGCTTTGGTCTCAGAGGGTCCTTGTGAAGAAATCCCTTGTAAAAAAATTCCTTTTGATAAGGTGCATGATGATTACAAGAAGGACAAAAAGGGGGAGCACTATTGGGATGTTGAGCACTATGGATATATTGTATGGCCAACTATTGAGGAATTCTGCAAGGAAAATGGATTGCAAAAAACCCTGGGTGTTTTCGAACATAACCGCCTACTTATTTTTAAAAGACCCTGCAAAATAAAAAGAATATAGGTCGTACTCAATATGCAGAAAGATAAGATGATAGCAATTACTATTCACCGGGGCAGTCATGAAATAGGCGGCAGCTGCGTCGAATTGTGCGCCGGGGATACGCGCATCATTCTTGATATAGGCATGCCCCTGGTAAATCCCGATGGCAGCGCATTCAACATGCGGGAGTATAAAGGGCTGTCGGGAGTAGAGCTGGTGAATAAGGCGGTTCTGCCGCCGGTAGAGGGGCTGTATAGTTGGCAGAAACCGTCCATTGATGCAATACTCATATCCCATGCGCATCAGGATCATTATGGTCTGCTCAACTATGTGCATCCGGATATACCGGTACACATGAGCGAAGGCACCCAAAAACTACTTGGTATTTCAGCGTTGTTTTCAGGGGCTATAAAGCCACCCGAAAAAAGCATCTTCTTCTCCTGGCCTTCCCAATTTCAAATTGGCGCTTTCACCATTACTCCCCACCTCGTGGACCACAGCAGTTTCAGTTCCTTCGCCTTTGAGATTGAAGCTGAGGACAAACGTATTTTTTATTCCGGAGACTTTCGTACCCACGGCTATATCGGAAAAGCCCTGAAAATTCTCTATGAACGCGTACAGCCGGGAGTAGATGCGCTGCTTATGGAAGGTACTATGCTCGGACGCGATGCCGCACCCGCCTTAAGTGAACAGAAGCTTTCGGAGAAAGCCGCAGAGATCTGCAAACAATCCGACAAGGCGATACTTATTTATCAAGCAGGACAGAACATCAGTCGCGCAGTTTCATTCTACAAGGCCGCCAAAAAAAGCCGTCGCCTTTTTATCCCGGATGTATACACTGCGTATGTTCTTGATGAATTAAGCCACTGTACGGGCGGCGAAAAATTGCCCTATCCCGGAAAATCAGGATTCGATGATGTACGCGTGTGGTATCCCCACCGATTAACCAACCGTCTCAATAAAATAGATCGCATGGATATCCCCTATCGCTATCAACCCAGGAAAATGACCAAAGAGGATATGGCTGCGAATTTGGACAAGATGATGCTCTTTATACGTCCCGGTATGGAAGAGGATTTAAAGCATATTGAAGGTCTTTCAGGGAGTACCCTTATCTATTCGCTCTGGGAAGGCTACAAATCAAGGGGAAGAACACAACAGTTTTTGGATGCAATCAAGTCAATGGGCGTCAACATTATAACTCTTCATTCAAGTGGTCATGCGGATATCCCTTCGCTGAAGCAAATGGCCAACACATTACAGCCAAAAAAGATTATCCCTATTCACACTTTCAACCCCGATAACTATGCTTCCCTCTTCGACTACCCTGTGGAAATGGGCACTACATTTAGCCTATAGCATTTTGTAGGGAGCAGATCAGTATTCTATTGGGAAACCGTGGGAACGGGAAATTACAGATCACGGTTATGCATCCCCATTAATCGGGGGTAGAAAAAAGTTGCTATTCCCCGCTTTACGGGTGTATAAATATCTGTAGTGGTTTTGTAATCAGGATATGCTGTGGGGCATGCACTACCAGTAGGCATTTACTTTGTCACACCTTACTTCTTCTGGCAGCTGAATGCAGATTATCTATAAACATACGTTTTGCAACAGGTCCCTGTTCCTGCTGTATATAACACAGACGGGAGATTAATGATGGACAATATGGTTAGAGTTTCAAATAGAGTGAAGCAGATGGGTGTATCGGCAATCCATGAGATGACCCGGTTATCAAAAGAAGTCGATGATGTCGCATTCCTGTCTTGGGCAAAGCCTACGGCTGACACGCCTGAATACATCAAACGTGCAGCGATTGAGGCCATTGACAACGGATTGGTGGGAGGGTATTCCTCACCGCTTGGACTGCCTGCATTACGCAAAGAAATTGTAAAGAAGCTTACGCGCGATAATAATATATATGCCAATGAATCAGAGATTTTGGTAACCGTCGGCGCCATCGAGGGATTAGCTGCAGCAATTATGACGGTCATTGATCCCGGTGATGAAGTTATCGTACCGTCACCAACCTATGCCACCCATATTCGCCAGGTGCTTCTCGCATCGGGAAAGCCTGTCTTGGTTCCGAGTAATGAAGAAAATGGCTTCGAACTTAACATTGAGGGCATTGAGCAAGCGGTAACAGATAAAACAAGGGTAATTATGTTTGCTACACCGGCCAATCCCACCGGTACCGTATTCAGTGAGGAACAACTTCGGCAGGTTGCCCGGATTGCCTTGAAACATAATCTAATGGTCATCACGGATGAAGCGTATGAATACTTTGTGTTTGACGGCAAAAAGCATTTCAGCATTGCTTCTATGCCAGAGATGAAAATGAACGCGATTAGTTGCTATACCTTTACAAAAACCTATGCAATGACCGGTTGGCGCATCGGGTACCTTCATGCAGCGGAGCAGCTGATCCCGGAAATCCAAAAAGCACATATCCCCCTTGCTATTTGTGCGCCCGTGGTATCGCAATATGCCGCTCTTGGCGCTCTACAGGGTGCTCAGGATTGCATAACGGAGTTCAAGCTAAAGTATTTGGCTGCACGCGATTTGATGTGCGAACGTCTGGATAACCTGAGCGAATTTCTGGATTACCAGAAGCCCTACGGTTCCTATCTTATGTTCCCGAGACTGCTTACGGCGGAAGGGAAAAAGGATTCCTTTTCTTTCTGTAAAAAGCTGCTGAAAGAAGCCCGGGTATCAACAACTCCCGGCATCGCGTTCGGTCCCACAGGGGAAGGACATTTGAGAATGTCTTTTTGCGTTCCTCCGGACATGATCAATAAGGCTTTTGACCGCATGGACCATTTTTTTAAGCAGGAAATATAAAGAAAATCCAGGTCCTCCGATAAAAGCGTACTTGCTTTCATGAAGAGCCCTTACTTTCAGTTTGAAGGATTCGATATCCCGTTGGGATTATGAATACATGGACTCGCTTTCTTCTGTTCCGTATCCGCCGGCAAAAGATGGGGATAATGACAAGAACCCAAATTCAAGTTGGAAACCATCCAAAATCAGTATTGTCTATAAATATCTGGCTTCCCGACAACGAGGATAGTTTCCCGGCTGGTTCCCAAATTGCATTTGGGAACCCATTGCTCTTCAAGTTGTACTTGGTCTTTTCGCTTCGACGGACAATGGCGCGTATGGACGAAATGCAATTTCAAGAACAAGTGCGTTACCAAATCCAATTTGGTAACGAGCAGATTTTAGAAACGGAAATAATAGACTTAAACAACCAGTATTATTTGCGTTAACAGGCATATCGCATCCCTTATTTATCTGGTTCGTTTCCGAATTCCTCTTCTTGCCGGCTGGTTGCCAAATATAATTTGGCAACGAGAAAAAAATCCCAACGGGATTTCATAACACAGCCCGGGGTTGCGGTACTCCGCTACCCCGGGTTAGCGATGCC
>JAGLCZ010000661.1 GCA_023145975.1 Candidatus Hydrogenedentota bacterium
CACCGTCATTAAACGTTTGCGCAAAGCCGCCGCTGCGGAGGGGCGTAGTATAACTATTATGGCTGACTTGCCGGGACCAAAAATACGCGTTGGGCAACTGAAAGACGAGTCGGTAATACTAAAACAGGGTGATGAAATTATTCTTACTGTGGAAGAGATTGTGGGGGATGCACATCGTGTATTTGTAAGTTTTCCGCCATTTCCCCACGTGGTGAAACCTGGCGATCAGTTATTTCTTAATGATGGTAATATCCACCTGGAGGTTATTGTTGCCAAAGGTGATGATGTTGTTTGCAGCATATTGGTTGGAGGTGAACTTCGTTCTCGTAAAGGCTTAAATCTTCCCGGTATCGATCTGGGTATTAGTGCATTCACGACCCGTGACCAGGAGTGTTTAAAATTTGCGTTGGAACACGGGGTAGACGCGATAAGCCAATCTTTTGTGGCTGGTGCGTCTGATCTTCATGCCGTGCGGGAGGCGGCACAGGTATTGGGATATGCTCCCTTCATCATTGCAAAGATAGAGCGTTCGCAAGCATTGCAGCATGTGGATGAAATACTGCAGGCAGCAGATGGAATTATGATTGCTCGCGGCGATCTCGGGGTAGAGATCCCACTGGAAACCATTGCAGTAATCCAAAAACAATTGACCAGCCAAGCCAACCTGCTGGGCAAACCGGTTATCACAGCAACTCAGATGCTGGAATCTATGGTGACCCGTTCCCGTCCGACTCGTGCGGAAGTTACAGATGTGGCAAATGCCATTTTAGATGGAACCGATTGTGTTATGTTGTCTGAAGAATCGGCTATGGGACATTATCCGTCTCGTGCAGCAGCGATGCTCGCAAGTATTGCATCGGCTACTGAACCCCATCGCGAAGGCGTAATGCCCTGGGAAAATATTGCCGGTAGTAAAAAAATAGAGGAAGTTGATTTGGCGGATTTTATTTCGCGCAATGTTCAACAAGCAGTAAAATACCTAAACCCAACTGCCGTGATTGTGCCGACAGCTTCAGGGCATACAGCGCGTATGATTTCACGTTTTAAGCTGCCGCTGTGGATTTCCGCAGTCAATGATAAAGTAGTTGTATGTCGGGGCCTTGAGTTTTCCTACGGTGTATTTCCCAGTTGTGAAGTTGTGAAAAATCAGGATTGGGACGCTTTCTCCCGGAGTTGGGCAGCGCAGCAAGGATTACCGGAGGGGTTGGTGGTGTTGCTGCAGGGACCCTCAGAGGAGCACCCTGAAGTAAATCCCAGTCTGGAAATTATTACGATGGTTACTGCCTCAAAAAAGGAACCTGAGAATCATAACTGAGCTATAGTCAACTCAGATACCGTTATTGCTAAATTACAAGGTTGAGACGTGGCGCATAGTTATGTTACATTGTGCCCTGTGTGTAGCAGGCAATTTGGCCGTATGCACTTTTTTCTGATGTTTTTTACTATTACAATCAACTTTATTATCCGGAGGTACTCGCATGCAGGAGTGGATGCGCAAACACAGACGCTTATTCATGTTCTTTATTCTTTTATTCATTGGTGTTCCTATGGTTATTTTTCTGGGTATGCCGTCAATGCGGCAATCCACTAAAACCGTTGAGGATAACGTGATTGCCAAGGTGGGCGGAGTTCCTATAATGGAGTCGGAATTCCGAAAACGCCTTGATGCTATTGCTGCACAGCGTGCCAAACAGGGGGGAGATCGCCCTACCTATCGTGATTTGGATGCGGACGGCACTACGGTTTCAGGCGTGCTTGAACAAATTACAGATGCCGCACTGGTGAAAATTCAGGAGCAGAAACGGGATCTTGTTGTGAATACGGAATTGTTAAGCGCACAAATGCAAAAGTGGGATTGGTTCAAGGATGATGCGGGTAATTTTGATCATACAGCTTGGAATGAATGGGTGAATAGCAGGGAAGATTGGGACGAGTTTTATGTGGAATTACGTGAAAATGTTGCGCGTCAGGTGTTTCTCGGTACAATAACTGCTTCATCGGGTCGCATCATTGAGCGTGAAATTGACGAGGAACTGCTGGAAGGACAGACTAAGCTGAAGTTTAAGCATGCGAAGGTCGAACTGTTGGTGGTACCCACAGCTGAAGAACTTCAGACTCACTATGACGAAAATCCTGAAATGTATCGGGATCCTGAATTGCATCAGGCTGATTTTCTTGCACTATCCATTATCCCTGATGTGCCGAAACTCGCATTGGAATTGGTGGAGCGTGCCCGTAACGGGGAAGATTTTGCGGCACTTGCAAATGAGTATTCTGACCAAAAGACATCTGAGGGAGGATCCATGGGTTGGCGGCGTGCAGGTGAGTATGTATCTCCACAGCTAAAGCCTTTTTTTGAACTTTCCTACAATGAAATTAGCGATCCTGTATTAGGTCCTGCCGGCTATATTATCTATAAGGTTGATGAGGAACGCACCAATGACGTAACGGGTGAAATCGAACTTAATGGCAGCCAGATTGTTTTGAATATTGAAGTAGCCGAAGATATTTTGGCGGCGCGTTTGCAGCAGGCAGACGAGATAGCTGCAATACTTCAGGAAGAGGGTGACATTCAGACTATAGCAGAAGAGTATGAGCTGGAGGTGTTGCGCACAGACTATTTTAATCGGATGAGCTTGGAGATTGAAAATATACATCATGAAGATCTTTACACTTTCCGCGGCAAGTTACTGGCTCAAATTGATTCGCCATGGGAACCCGTTAAAGCCAAACGGTATATTTATGTTGCTAAAATGGGAGAGGCGAAGGAAGGAGATCTACCGGCACTTGAAGATGTGCGCGATAAGGTCGTCACGAATGTAAAAAATGAATTAAAACGAAGTGAAGACTATCAGGAAAATTTGGAAAAACGAATGGATCGCCTTAAGGGGCGCGTGATCAGTGTTGATACGATAAAAGATTTAGATTCTGATATTACAGTTGAAATGGGTGAAACAGATGCGCCTGTTTCTCTGAAAGATTCCCTTTTTCAGAAAAAGATATATGTGCAGACAACGGATATATTTGAGGCGCTAAAAGACAAAGAAGTTGGTGGAATCAGTGGGCCGCTCCGTGGATTTATCGGTGCTTACTGGTTCTTTGAACTCGTAGAACGTGATGCCCCGACAGCAGACGAATTAATTGAGTTGAAGGAAGAGCGGGAAGAAATTAAAGATCGTATGATTCGTACTGCGCAGTATGAAATTCTTTCGGATTACACCAAGGATTTGCGGGAGCGTATGATGGCTAGTGTACCGTATACGCAGGATAACGCTGCTTTCGACCGTATTCTGGGGCGAAATTGGGAAGAAGAAGTGGAAGTTGCCGCGGAAGGCGAAGATAGTGTAGACAGTGAAGAGGATTCGCCCGTTGCACCTATTGTTATAGAGTCTGTAGAAGGTGAAGTCTCCAGTAGTG
>JAGLCZ010000662.1 GCA_023145975.1 Candidatus Hydrogenedentota bacterium
TCCGTGTAGATATAAAGACTACACAGAATCTATTTAGGTTTCCTTGTCGGTTTTGCTGTTTTGATGGCAGTAAATAAACAGGCCGGAATACAGGGGTGTACCTGATATTCCGGCCCGAAAATTGGAAGGGGGTTCTACAGGGGCATAAAATCAAAGCCCTTGCGGTATTTTTTGCTGAGATACTGGTTGGCTTTTTTACTGTTTGTAATTTTCATTGAAGCAACGTCAAATTCAATTTTTTCGTCGGCAAACAATGCCACATTACCCATGTTTGCTACTTCTGTAAGCGGTCCTGCATAACTGAAAGGGGACACTGCTTCCGTATTAGTTTTACAGGCATTGATCCAGTGCATGTAAGGATTTTCGTCGGGGATGCGTTCGATAGTGGGTTCCGGCTTGACATAATCTTCCATGCGTGAAGTGGGCAGGATCCGTGAGTCATCCCCATAGGTACCTGTGCTCAAATAGCCGTCTGTGCCAACAAAGAAGGAGCCGTTATCTCCATCACCCAGTTTTTCGCTTGCGGGGATGCATTCGGGACGTTCCGGAAGAAGACCGCCATCATACCAGTATACCGCCACTGGAGCCATATCGCCTCGTGCCGGGAATTCGTATTTGATAATGCTTGCTTTCGGGAAGGTTTCTTCGTTCAGTCCTTCCTGCTTCACCACTTCAACGGTGTAGGACGGTGCTTCATAGAGTTTCAGCGCCCAGAATACGGGATCCATAATATGACAGGCCATATCGCCAATAGCCCCGCAGCCGAAATCTCTCCAGCCGCGCCATTTGAAGGGCATGTACGCCGGACTGTATTCACGCCAGGGTGCTGCTCCCAACCATAGATCCCAATCCAGTGTGCTGGGTACGGGTTTTTCTCTGGGGAGGTGGGTAACGGCTTGCGGCCAGATGGGACGGTTTGTCCAGGTGTGGGTTTCTGTTACCTGACCGATTGCGCCGCTCCATGTCATTTCGCACAACTCGCGTACCCCATCGCCTGAGTGTCCCTGGTTGCCCATTGCAGTAATGACGCCCTGTTTTCTTGCTGTGTCTGACAGGAGTCGTGCTTCTGCGATGGTTTGAGCCAATGGTTTTTGTACGCGTACATGTTTGCCCAGCATCATTGCCCAATAGGCCGCCGGGGCATGGGTATGGTCGGGTGTGGAAACCGTTACGGCATCAATCTGATCGGCCATTTCATCAAACATGAGCCGGTAGTCTTTATATTTCTTGGGATCGGGAAGGTGATGGAAGGTTTCTGCGCACTTTTCCCAGTCTACATCGCACAGAGCAACAATATTTTCGCTGCGGCAGTTCATGATGTCGCCGCTGCCCATACCGCCTACGCCGATACCGGCAATATTCAGTTTCTCATTGGGAGACAGTTTTCCCGGAATGACCCTTGCTGAGTTCACGCGTACCTTGGATTTGGTGGCGCATCCTGCCAGGAGTGCTGATGTAGTGGTGGCCGCCAGAAATGCGCGGCGCGTAAAGTTGTTATTTGTCATGTCGCTATCCCTTCCAATATGAGATGTTGTGAAAAATAGATACGGGAAACATACATCGTGTCCCTACAAGAACACGGGTAATGTCTATACAGTTTCATACGAAGAGTATGCGCCAACAGCTGTTCTGGAATCAAACGGAAAGAAGGATAGTATTCGTGGGATTTTTTTTAATAAGATGTATTTTCAAACGGGGATGTGGTAGGATTTGGACAGGTCATTACGAACTTCAAACGAAAGGGAATGATTATGGCAACTATCCGTGTTTGTGGTGTACAGATGCACGTCGCTTCCAGCAAGAAAGATAATCTGCCGCGTATTCTCGATTATATCCGCCAGGGGGACTGTGATTTTATGGTCTTTCCCGAGATGAGTTTGACAGGGTACCACGGAAAATTTGATGAGGATCGTACCCGTGAAGCATGGAAACAGATTGCCGCCGCCTGTCGCCAAAGTTATGTTACTGCTATTATCGGTACGGGAGCCCATATTGAGGGACATGCGTACATCCAGTCCCGCATTTACTCGGACGAAGGGCATTTGTTGGGAACCCACGAAAAAATTGTACCTACAGAAAGTGATCGCAGCTGGTGCAGACCGGGCGAGGGCTTGCGTATTTTCGAACACAACGATACCCTTTTTGGCTGCCTTATCTGCAATGACCTTTGGGTAACTCCCGGTTGCGGTCCTTATCCGGACCCGCGTCTGACCTACCTGTTATCCAAAAAAGGGGCACAGCTTATTTTTCACAGCATTCATTCCGGAAACAGTCAGATACACACCGCCTATCATGAATCTAATCTGGCGCTGCGTGCCCGGGAAGGGAATTTATATATTATAACGGCAAATGCAGCTGTAGAGAGCGGTGCTGTGAATGCCGCCTCCGGGGTTATGTCTCCCGAAGGGGAATGGCTGGTGCAGTGCCCCCGTGAGGGAGAGCACAAGTTTACCTATGACATTGATATGGATTGATCTGCACCGTCATCCCGGTTTCCCTCATCGACGCAGGAGATGTGAAAATACCGGGATTCATAATCCATAGCGATTGTCTACCCCTTCTGGAGGACCGTATTTTATGTGACTCGTATCTCGTCACATAAAATACGGAATGATGTATAGCGTTGATCTTTGGGGAACAGCATGGACAATAAGGGGGCTTGTGATTGATCTATAGAAATGCTGCACCTGTGTTCGCACTGGATACCAGTTTCTGATAACGTTTCAACCATCCATCGATTTTGCGGTCGGGGGGTGCCGGGCGATCTTTTGCCCGCGTTTCGAGTTCTGCATCACTCAATTTTAGATTGATAGTACGACCGGGGATATCTATTTCGATGGTGTCTCCCGTGCGCACGAGACCGATAGTACCGCCCTGGGAAGCTTCGGGACTGACATGACCAATACAGGCGCCGTGTGTGCCTCCTGAGAAACGTCCGTCAGTGATGAGGCTGACACTTGCGCCGAGTCCTGCACCCATGACGGCGGAAGTGGGCGCCAGCATTTCACGCATACCCGGTCCGCCCTGGGGACCTTCGTAACGAATGACGATGATATCCCCTTCTTTGATCTTAGCGTCGAGGATGGCCTGCATGGACTCTTCTTCGCTTTCAAAGACTACGGCAGGTCCGGTGTGGCGAAGGATGGCAGGGTCTACGCCTGCTTCTTTTACCACGGAGCCTTCAGGTGCAAGATTGCCGAATAATATGGCTAGACCGCCCGTTGGGCTATAGGGTGCATCCACGGTCTTGATGACCTCGGTGTCGCTCGAACGTTTACCGGCTATATTCTCACCTATTGTGTTGAGGGTTACCGTTGGGCAATCCGGGTGCAGAATGCCGGGACGCTGCAGTAATTCACCCAGAATGGCGCTGATGCCTCCTGCACGATCCACGTCTTCAATGTGCCACTTGTAGGAGGGAGATACCTTACAGATATTCGGGACGCGCGCACTGACTTCGTTCAGACGTTCCAGAGGATATTCCACGCCGGCTTCATGGGCGGTGGCAAGGGTATGCAGCACGGTATTTGTAGAACCGCCCATGGCCATGTCGAGGGCAAAGGCGTTATCAATGGATTCTGGCGTTACGATGTCACGGGGACGCAGATCGGCTTCGAGCACACGTAGTAACTGTGCTGCCGCGTCCCGCACCAGTTGTCGCCGTTCCGGCGTATTGGCAAGGAGGGTGCCGTTACCCGGTAGTGCAATGCCAAGTGCTTCGCACAGGCAGTTCATGGAATTGGCAGTAAACATGCCGGAACAGGAGCCGCAGCCGGGGCAGGCTTTTTGTTCCAGTTCTTCGAGTTCGGAACCTGTCAATTCTTCCCGTTTATATTTTGCGACTCCTTCGAATACTGTGATCAGATCTACCGTTTCACCGTTGGCGAGTTTACCTGCAGCCATGGGGCCGCCGGATACGAACACGGTCGGGATATTGCAGCGCATGGCTCCTATCAGCATACCCGGAATAATTTTGTCACAGTTCGGAATGCACAGCAGGGCGTCGAATTGGTGGGCGCGTACCATGGTTTCCACACAGTCAGCAATCAACTCACGTGACGGCAGACTATATTTCATGCCGCTGTGACCCATGGCAATACCGTCGCATACACCGATGGTGTTGAATTCAAAGGGAATGCCGCCTGCTTCGGTGACGGCTTCTTTGGCGAGCTTCCCGAATTCATCTAAATGTACATGACCGGGAACAATTTCTACAAAACTGTTGCATACGCCGATGAAAGGTTTTTTGAAATCCTCCCTGCATTTTACTTTACCTGTGGCATATAAGAGCGAACGATGTGGTGCCCGTTCGAATCCGTCTTTAATAATACTGCTTCCCATGATATAAATCTCCTGTAGTTGAGCCCGACTGTTTGCTTTTAAGCTGGATTTGGAAACGAATTTTGTAGAGGTTGCGAAGTATAACTTCGCGAGTAATCCCGTTCCCAAATTTAATTTTGGAACGAGTCTATGCGCTTAATGAGTTTGGTGCAGCATCAAACTTTGATAGACTTGAAAACCTCAATAGTATACGCTGTGATTATTGTCGATTCAAAGGTTGCCCGAAAAAAGTTATCAGACCAATCAGTCTGATCCATCTAATCCGCCAGATATCCCCGGTTACCTGCGTTTCCCGTTCCATTATCTTTCCTTCGATTGAACAAACTTGTTTCTCAATCGTTATAAGGGTAGGATGACACTGCAGAGTCCTCCAAAACAAGTTGAAAGGAACCTGAAAGATGAACCAAAGATCATCCACCCACGCGGATTGGGTACAGGATGCGCTGATACGCTATGAGGGCGCACTTGTGCGCTATGCAATGCGTTTTACCGGCGATATGGAAACGGCGCGGGACGTGGTGCAAGACACGTTTCTGCGATTGTGCGACGCCGACCGGGACAAGGTCGGCGATTACCTCGCGCCGTGGCTTTACCGGGTCTGCCGCAATCGTGCCCTGGATGTAACGAAAAAGGAGCGACGTATGCAACCATTACGAGAAGGACAGGCGGAACGCCAGGCGGCGCCCGGACCGAATCCCGGTGCGGCGGCGTCTAACACGGAAACCGGCGCGGCAGTAATTGCCGCTATGGCGACCCTGCCGGATAACCAGCAGGAAGTATTTCGACTCAAATTTCAAAACCAACTCAGTTATCGCGAGATCAGCGATGTAACCGGATTTCCCGTGAACAATGTACGGTATCTGATTCATACAGCGCTGCAAACTATGCGTGAACAACTCCGCGACCGGCTTGAACTTGCCGGCGCGACGCGATAGGAGGTCACTATGATAGACCACAATGATCCTCGTTTGATTGATTACGCTCTGGGCGAATTGACGCCTGAAGAAGCGAAAGCCGTTGAAGCAGAATTGAAGCAGCCCGGGAATGCTGAAGCGTTGAAGGGTATGAAAGAATTCCAGATTGTGGCAGGCGCGGCAAAGGATGCGCTGGAAGCGGAACCTGCCGGACAACTCCGCGCCGAACAGCGTGAAGCCGTCATCGAACAGGCGGCTGCACCAGCGAATGTAACACCTATAACTAAAGCACCACGTTTCCTGTATCCCCGTATTTTTACCTACGCTGTGCTCGCAGCCTGTTTAATTGCAACATTTACCTTTGTGATGCCTAATTTGCTGCGAAGTCGCAGCAGTGGTGGCGGCGACATATCAGGAAGAATAATGAAAACGATCTCTGTTTCCTCTCTAGTCAAGGAAGATGCACCTGCTTCGTCTGTCAGCGGAGATGTAAGCGTATATGCCGATCCTGCTGTTGCCGGCAGAGGTGCGTCCGGCAGCAATGAAGGTGATGGTGGTTCCGCATCCCGGTTAAAAGCGGAAGAGTCCCGTGTGGATGCCGAAATCCAACACCAAGAAGAAGCATTGGGTAATCGCTATATGGCAGATTCAAATGCGGCATCGCCGGCTCCCGCAAAAGTACAGACACAGGGCGCTGCAGTGGCTGAAGATGAAGCAGATGACTGGACTACTACCATGAGCCAGATCCGTATCGGTGACGAGGAAACCCATAGCCTTGGTTATACAGCACCGCCTGCGGACAAACTGAAAGAAGTATCGGCGCTGCCGAATGTTACTGTGATGTCTGCGCCTGAGGGGAAACAGCAGATGAATGCAATGCGTCTGCCGCCGCCCCCGTCCATGCCTATGCCCATGCCCATGCCCATGCCCATGCGACCTCGCCATGTCAGAGGTGAAAAGTATCTTCCCATTATGGAAAATGCGTTCCTGAATGTTATGGGCAATCCTTTGTCCACCTTCTCTATTGATGTGGATACGGGCGCGTATTCGAATGTGCGTCGTTTCCTGCAGCAGGGTCAGCTGCCGCCTGCCAATGCAGTACGTGTTGAAGAGATGATTAATTATTTCAAGTATGATCTGGCACAGCCCACGGGTGAAACGCCTTTCTCGGTGACCATCGAGATGGCGAACTGTCCCTGGGCAGAAGGGCATAAGCTGGCGAGGGTCGCACTGCAGGGGCGTACCGTAGTATCCGAAGAACGCAATCCGGCGAACCTGGTATTTCTCATTGACGTGTCCGGTTCCATGAGTAATGCGAAGAAACTTCCGTTGGCACGGGAATCCATGAAAGCATTACTGAACGAACTGGAACCCCGCGATCGTGTTGCCATCGTAACCTATGCAGGCGGCGCTTCTGTGGTGTTGAATTCTACGTCCTGTACGGAAAAGGCGATCATTCGCACTGCCATAGACCGCTTGCAGGCAGGCGGAAGCACACACGGCAGCGCGGGCATCCAGCAGGCATACCGCATCGCCCGGGAGAACTTTATCTCCGGCGGCATCAACCGCGTACTGATTGCCACGGACGGTGACTTCAATGTAGGTACTACCAGTCACGATGCGCTGATGAATCTTATCACCAACGAAGCGAAGAGCAAAGTATTTCTCACTGTAATGGGCTTCGGCTATGGTAATATCAAGGATGGAACTCTCGAACAGATTGCGGACAAGGGTAACGGAAACTATGCCTATATTGACAGTTATACCGAAGCGCGACGTGTGCTGGTGGACCAGATCAGCGGTACGTTGGTCACCATCGCCAAGGACGTGAAGATTCAGGTGGAGTTTAATCCGCAGCATGTACAGGCGTACCGGTTGATCGGTTATGAAAACCGTGCCCTTGCTGCCCGGGACTTCAATGACGACACGAAGGACGCAGGGGAAATCGGTGCCGGTCATCAGGTGACGGCACTTTATCAACTGGTGCCGACAGGCGCAGCTTTGGAACCCGGTGTGGACGTGTTACGTTATCAGTCCAAACCCGAACCCGAAATCGACAAGGGCGGTCCGGTCAATCCCGAATGGATGACTGTGAAACTTCGTTACAAGAAACCCGAAGGCGACACCAGCCGGTTGATTGAACTGCCGTGGAGCAGTACAGGCGGTGATCTCAGTCAAGCGACAGCGGATATGCAGTTTGCTTCCAGTGTGGCGGCTTTTGGTATGCTGCTTCGCAGCTCACAGCATCGCGGCACGGTCAACTTTGATTTGGTCATGAACCTTGCCGAATCCGGCAAGAAAAACGACACAGACCGCCAGGCGTTTATAGACCTGATTGTTGGCGCTAAGACGCTTGCCGCTTCCGGGGGAACGCCCGTTCCGGTTTTACGCCATAAGCGTATTCCAAATACCGTTCAGCAAGTGTTATAGCAATAGCCCGCTAAATATCTACCCGCAGTCTTCATCACACGGAGGCTGCGGGTTTTACGCAGGCGTACCTTTCAGAGTGCACCATTGGGTTTGTGTGGAAGATCAAATCTAACGTCTTCGCGAAAATGACGGTATTTCGTTGTGTTTGCCGGATAGTTGCGTTCTTGTATTGTGGTGTAGTCAGAGTACGTACCGGTAGGGACATTTGATAATAGCCAAGGGCAGAAGTAACGCTTTTCCGGCAGTAATCCGAACTTTCCGTACACGCTTTTAGCAGGTACGGTAAAAAATACGGTTCACGGTGCGCACCATTTCTATTCGCTTGTCAGCAAGTAATTCCTGGAGATGTTTCAGGGCTTCGTGGCGGTGAATATGCAGCCCGGTTGTAATATCATCTATGGAACAGGGACGGCGCTGCAGCATTTCTTCTACGGCATCCCGTGTGGTTGTAAAGTCTGTCTGGTTATGAACCTCCCGGAAATCGGCGATCACTTCCGCCTCCGGCTCAAAATACTGACACATTTCTTCGAGTTGTGCTTGGTTCACCGTCATTGCAAATTCTTCTGCAGGCGGACGGGTAACGGTATTCAGTTGAATCCGGTCCGGTCGGATACGTTTGGCACAGGCCGCCATCTGTTTTACTTCTGCAATATCGGCAGTATATCCGCTAAGGATGAATACCTCCAACCAGATAGTACCGGTGAAATCATCCCGCAACGCGATCAGTCCGTCCAGCATCTGCTCAAAAGAAATATCGGGATGGTTCCGGTTTACAGCGTTAAACATTAACGTATTTCCGGCATCCAGGGACGGGATAATAAGGTGGGCATTGGCAATGGCTTGTCGTACTTCTTTTTTCCAGAGTAGCGAACCATTGGTTATCAGTGCAATCGGGATATCCGTGAAAGCGCGGATCCCCTCGATAATATCGCCGATACCGGTATATAAGGTCGGTTCACCCGAACCACTGAGCGTTATATAATCCGGTTTCAACGCAATCTTTTCTTTAATTTCTTCTAATACCTTATCTGCCGGGACAAAGGGTTGCCGTTCCAATGATTTATCGGTGGTGCATCCCAACTGACAGTAAATACAATCATAAGTACACATTTTAAAGGGTACAAGATCTACACCCAGAGAACGCCCCAGGCGTCTTGAGGGAACAGGTCCAAATACGTATGACATAATAACGGGGATTTCCTTATTCTGGTATGTTTATGATACTACCAACAGGACATGGCGCATATTGATCGGGAAATGCGTGCCACAAACGCGCCATGGCAATAAATCCGGTGCAGTGGGCAGGTTGTAACCGTTGTATCTGTAACGTACGAAGAAAATCAAGAGTCTTATTCATGCGTTCTTCATTTGCCGCAACAAGATGGGTGCCGCCAAGCACTGCATAAATGGGGTTATTGTCCGTAAGTTTCTGTACATACATCAACGTGTTCACGATACCTGCATGGGCGCAGCCAAGCACCACCACGGTACCCGCTGACGTTTCGAAATATAAAGCCTGGTCATCGGGAAAGGTATCCAGTTCACTGCCGTCTTCATCCCAAAAGAAAGGACCGCCACTGTCTTCGAAGTCTGTCTGGCGGGGAATGGTCCCGGTAACAAAAATACCGGGACATAGTTCCGTAGGTCCTTCAGTAAAAATGAGTTTGGCACGTTTACGGAGCAGCTCTTCGATAGGCTGTGCCATGCCGATTTCATAACTTCCATCTTCTCTGCAGGCATAGCGGGGAGAGAGTGCTTGCGGATGCAGGAATACCGACGGCATATTAGTTTCAGCAAGCGCATCGGGTAAGCCGCCTGTATGATCGAAATGACCGTGACTTAATACTATCGCATCTGCTGACGGCAAGGAAATACCGAGTATGTCGGCATTGTGTTTCAGGCAGTAGCCTTGACCAGTGTCAAAGAGGATACTGTGATTGTTATGTTCGATCCAGAAAGATAGACCATGCTCGCCTGTGAGGTGTTTACCTGCGGCAGTATTTTCACACAACACGGTTATACGTGACATTGCTTTTCCTTTTTAGAGCTTGGCTAACGCCAGCTTTAAATCATCAATAATTTTTTCAACAGGTTCGATACCCAGCGAGAGGCGTACTGTATTTTCACGTACTCCGAATAAAGTGCGCCGCTCAGGCGGCAGGTAGAGCATGGTCGTGAGATACGGAATACAGATGAGCGACTCCGTGGCACCAAGGCTGACAGCATGATAGATTACTTTTAATTCGGCAATGAACTTTTTGGCATCTTCCGGAGAATCTCCTACATCGAAAGCCATGAGTCCGCCAAAGCCTTGTTTCATTTGTTTCGCTGCTATTTTATGATTGTCATGTTGGGGAAGACCGGGATAGGAAAGGTGTGATACTTTGGGTTGCGAGATCAGAAATTCCGCTGCCTTTTGTGCGTTGTCAGCCACGGTGGCAGCCCGTAACTCAAAGGTTTTGAGACCTCGATCCAGCAGGAAAGCACTATAAGCATCCAGCGTACTTCCAACGGCTTGCCGTGTAAACCACAGCGTATCATAATGTTCCTTGGAACAGGCAATAGCACCCGCCATGAGATCGTTATGACCGCCAAGCGCTTTGGTTGCGCTGTGTATTACAAGGTCGGCACCGAGTTCCAGAGGGTGTTGGTGATAGGGAGTTGCAAATGTATTATCTACCACCAGCATGGCCTTTACCTTGCTAAGGGCGGCGGCGATATGGGCGATGTCCAGTACCTTGCAGAGGGGATTGCTGGGAGTTTCCAGGAAAACCATACGTGTATCGGGTTGTATGTATTTGCTGATTCGATCTGCATCATTGGCATCCAGCCAGGTGACTTTCACTCCAAAGCGTTCTAAAATAAGGCAAACTTTGTAATTTGCACCGTAGGTGTCGTGAAAGATAATTAGATGATCGCCTGCACGTAACCAGGTCAGAAACACCATGGTACATGCCGCCATTCCCGAAGTGCATACGACGCAGTCTTCGGCTTTTTCCAGTGCAGCAATTTGGTGCTCCACTTTCCGGACCGTCGGATTATCATCCCTGTGATAGGTGTAGCCGTCAATCTCGCCATCTGTGATCTGGCGTAAGACTTCGAAGGAGTCATATTCGTAGTTCACGGCATTTACAATGGGAGTAACCATTGGACGATTACCGTAAGGAGTCAGCGGATCTGGGCACATAGTCAATATTCCTTGTTGTCATGGCAATTGGACGATTTTCGTTCGCGTTCTACCTGCTCTATCAATGCACACAGGAAACGAATAAAGAATCTTTCTACTTCCTGATGCAATGATTCGTATATAGTACAGCAATCTTGCAGACCAATTGTACTTGTTATGACCGTTCAAAAGGGGTATTGACGGTGTACTCCTAAATTTCAGCAATCATAAATCCAAGATCAGGAGGTGCGCACAATGACCGAACCTTGTGGAAAATTACAACGATATTGGCAATTTTTATAGCGCTTTTTTTCTTTATGACAACGAGCAGGTACCCGTGGGACACGAATTTCCAGCGGTTCCTGACCCGGAATTCACACTGAATGCAGGAAGCATTTTTTCAACCCGGTGAGCCCCGCATTTTTTACACGTATGGCGACTGTTTGTATTGGCCTTTTCGAGAACTTCCATAACGTGCCCGCATTTCACACATCTGTAATTGTATAAAGGCATAAAAATCTCTCCTCTTTATATATTTGAATGGGTTAATATTGAATTTAATAAAGTTTTTTTGCACCGGAGTATACTTCTTTCACGCGGAGAACAGCGGCAGCGTGCCCGGGGTGCTTCGGTGAATTTGCCGCTTTCATGTGATCGAATAGTTTCCCGTCTTTATGGTATTCAAGCGTTCCTTTGACCTGATAAGATTTCCCTTCTTTGTCAATGAATAAAAGTGATCCCTGACTTCCTTCATGAATATTTTTCTGTGTCTTATCAAAATAGTTGTCTGCTACTACAAAGCACTCGTCTTCATAAATGGTTACACAGCTGACATAGATGATATTCGGAATCTTTGCATTACTGAGTGTCGCCAGAATGGCGGGTTCATCATGATTTTCCCATGCATCAAGAACAATTTTGGGTAGCGTTGCCATTACTTTCTCCTTTTTTATGAAAGTGAAATCAAAAACAAATCATTGTTGTTGTCGACATTGTTTAGTGAAACGACGACACTTGCTGCAGCAGCCAGGCATGAGAAATGCATCCTGACTGAAGCGGCCTGTCGCGAATGTTGTGAGAATGTCTTCTACCTTACCGCAGGTTTGCGGGATAATTTTAATGTCGGTAGTTGACAGTGCAGATTTCATTGCCCGGGAAATTGCACCACAAATTAGTACATCCATGCCCAATGCAGTTATTTGTCGAATGCGCTCGTGAAAATCCTCAGAATGCATCTGAACGGTGTATAGATTATTAATACTCCTATGTTTTACATCTGCAATCAGTAAGTGGGTTGCTGCATCGCACACAGGTGAAACCCGACCTTGCCATTCTGTGATTGCGATTTTCATTCATTGATGGATACCAAAAATCATGCCAACAGGGAGAAGAGCATGGAATTATTATTGATACAATTTATTACAGGTGGAACGGCAGCGGTTGCAGGCGGTATAATCGTGCAATATGG
>JAGLCZ010000663.1 GCA_023145975.1 Candidatus Hydrogenedentota bacterium
CAAGCACTTCGCCTTCACCCTCAGGTGAAATACAATAAACAGACAAGGTACGCGTTGCAGTACCTTCGTTCCCAGTAAAATCTGCTACGGTGTACTTCAGGACATATTCTCCGGGAACATTAGTATAGGAATCATTGAAAACAGTCTCCACCTGCGCAAGGGTCGTGTCAGCATACAATGCCGATGCAGCCACCCAAATGCGTACAGTCACCTCTTCGGGGGTCATATTACCTTCACAGGCATCTACCACTGAAGAAAATCCCGCCTCTTCATAAATACTGTCGCACTCCAGGGACGTATCGGCATCACCCTGCAAGGTGATAACCGGCGGCAACGTATCCGCAACATCCACCGTACGTATTACTTCTAGCGCCTGGTTGCCTGCACTGTCGGCAACGTTATAGGTTATCGTATACGTACCAGGCAGTGCTGTATCTACCGTATTCATAACTTCGATTTGAGCAGTAACATCCCCGTCACAGGCATCCACAGCTTCTGCACCGGCATCCATATAATTATCAAAGCCACATTCAAGGGTGGCTGTTGATTCACCATACAATATAATTAACGGCGGGTAAGTATCAGGGTCACATGAAATAAAATACTCATAAGTGCCCATATCCCAACCACTTCCCTGAGGACGAAGTATGCCTTCGTAGTCATAGGCTGGAGCACCTTCGCTTGTGCCGGTATCTATGCAGGGTGATGAATACCGTAATCGGAAATCACCAGCCATGACATCAACAAATAACGGTTCTGCATCAATATTTCCCACACCTTCAAAACCACCTTCTATACAACTGTAAGACACCGATAGATTTGACCCGGTGATGTGAGTACCCGTACTGTCAGAATCATCCCAGAAAATACAGTTTACCACTTGCCCTGAATTAAACTTCAGGCTTTCAATCTTGCTCCCACCAAACAAAATATTTCTCACATTATTAAAAAAAGTGCAGTTAATAATTTCACACTGGCCAGAACCTAATATACCGCCTCCAGAACCAGACACACTCCAGTACTGACAGCCTTCCTCATCACAATACTCATCCATATAATCAGAAACATAATTATGGAAAAAAATACAATTCGTTATCGTTATTGTCCCTCCCACACTATAAGTACCGCCACCGTAGTTTGCAGCGTTATTAGTGAAAGTGCAGTTGGAAATTGTCGGTCCCTTGTAGTAGTTGTACATACCGCCACCATACTCAGCCCTGCCATTCTCGAATTCAAATCCATCAAATATTGCGTGGTCCGCTCCGATAACGCAACGCCGCCTTGATTCTCCATCAATACTGGTAATAAAAACTCTCCAGTCCCGTTGGTCACATTCTGTTTCTGTTCCTGCAAAACCGCCATACAGGGCAACTCCGTCTTTCATGGTAAGTACCGGGTTAGTGGTTGCTGTATAGATGCCTGCTGCCACCCATATTCCCCCCCCACCTGCCGACGAAGCCACATCTACAGCGCTTTGCATGACGGGGTAGGCTGTCGTCCAGGAACGCCCATCCGGTTCTGACACTGTGCTGTTTGCATCTACCCGGTAGATGTTCTCTATAAAGATCGCTGTTGCGGTTTTGTTATCATCCATAAGGACAGTTGCGATGGAAGCATCTCCGGAAGCATCGTCCGCCCAATGACTAAACGCATTGCCCATCCCATCGGCCATCAGTAGAACGATGTCACCGCGGCCATAGTTATGGATGCCTTCGGGAGGAGCAGTCCATCCGGAACCGACGGGGAGAGTTGTGACTGCTAATGTTACGACATCTTCAGGAGACACGCCACCTTCGTAGGCTCCCATATCAACACCGGTTCCAGCGGGACGAGACCGACCTAGAATATCACTGTCAGGCGCATCATCGGATGTGCCTGTATCAATACAAGGTGAACCCGAGAGTGGTTGAACGCTGTAGGGCGCGTTAACAAATAGAGGGGGCATGTCTGTATTACCTGCACCTGTATAGCCACCCCGAATACAACTGTAAATAATTGTTATATTCCCAACAACTTCAGCGACATTCAGATTCATATTGTTCCAAAGAATACAGTTTGTAATATCTACTTGATTATGATTGTTGTATAGGCTATGCCCATCAGAACTTTGATTGTCTATGAGTGTGCAGTTGGTCATTTCAAGACTCCCCCTACGATTATAAATGCCGCCAGCTCTTTGTCCTCCCCAATTCGACTTAAGTATGCAGTTGGTTACGGTCGACAAAACACCTTTATTATATATGCCGCCGCCATATAGTCTGGCCTGATTATCAGACAATGTGCAGTTGATTATGCTGGGGCGACCAGAGTCACAGTAAATGCCGCCGCCATACCCAGCTCTATTATTGACCAATGTGCAATGGGTTATGTGGGGGTAACCAGAGTCACAGTAAATGCCACCACCTACAGAGGTTGCCCAATTATCTATGAAGATGCAGTTGGCAATTTGGAAAGAACCGGAATACGTGTATAGGCCGCCACCACGAAAAGATCGATTTTCTGTGAAAGTGCAGTTGGTTAGGACAAGATTGCTGGTTACCTCAGTGAAATTAGAAATTCTCATACCCCCACCTTCAGTTGCCTGATTACCTGTGAAGTTACAGTTGGTTATCCGGGGCAAACCAGAAGAAGTGTATATACCACCACCATCATGAGCCCGATTATCACTTAAGATACAGTTGGTTATCTGGGGCGAACCGGAAGAAGTGTATATACCACCACCATCATCAGTTGCCTGATTGTCTGTGAAGGCACAGTTGAATATTTGTGGATTCCCATAATGGATATATATACCACCACCATCATCAGTTGCCTGATTGTCTGTGAAGGCACAGTTGAATATTTGTGGATTCCCATAATGGATATATATACCACCACCATCAATATCAGCCTTATTTTCCACAAAAATACAATTACTCAGAACAGGTGAAGCACCATAAATATATATACCTGCACCATTGTCGTCTGCAAAGCCATTAGCAATGGTAAACCCATCCAGAGTTGCATTATCTGCCCCCACGACACAACGATTGTTTAATTCGCCGTCAATAATGGTTGTGTTAAGATTCCAGTCTCGTTGCTCTCGGTTTATTTCTACGCCCGAAAATCCCCCATAAATACATATTCTTTCTTTCATAGTCAGTACAGGAGAATATATTTCGTCAGCAGTATATAATCCTGTCGCGGCCCATAGCTCACCGCCACCATCTGATTCCGCCTGATCAGTGGCTTCTTGAAGCGTTGGGTAGGCGGATTCCCAGGAACGTCCATCAGGAACTGCTGACTGGCTGGCTGCATCAACATAATATATATTCTCGCCAAATATAGCTGTGACAGATTTATCCGTGTCCATAACCACGGATGTTACGGGGATATCACCAGACGCATCACCATTCCAATGACTGAATTTATGCCCTCCCCCTTGTGCAGAGATCTCAATAGCAGAACCCGCTTCGCAAGGGTAGGTTCCTGAAGTTGGCCAAGTAACACCGCTGCCGGAAGGGCTAATATCCAGTGGCAGCATTACAATATCATCCAGACCTACCCCGCCTTCGCAGGCCCCCATATCCACTCCATTGCCAACAGGTCGCGGATTTCCCAATATGTCTACTGTTGGTGCTTCGTTAAGCGTGCCAGTGTCAATACAAGGAGAATTTTCATGTAACTTGGGAATATCTCTATCCCCATAAACAATAAACGGGTCCTCGTCAAAATTACCTACGCCTTCATATCCATCTTGAATACAACTGAACGTTACAATAGCTGTACCATAGATTTGAGGGGAACTCGGCGCTATATTGCCCCAAAGAATACAATTTACAAGGTTTGCAGAACCGTCGTCTTTGTTTATAGCCCCACCGTTATAGGATTGATTAGTAAGAAGAGAGCAGTTAGTTAATTCAAGTGTGCCTTCACTATAAATAGCGCCACCATGTATGGAATGATTGTCTGTGAAGATACTGTTTGTTGCTGCAAATATACCTTCAACATAAATAGCACCGCCACTTTCGGCATGATTGTCTATAAAAATGCAGTTCGTTGTCTCAATTATACCTTCGTTGGCGGCAAGGCTATAATTGTAGATAGCACCACCGCCAGCAGCACTGTTACCTATGAAGGTACAGTTTGTTAAACGGGATGTTCCGCCTCGACCATACATACCACCACCAAATGTATCTGCCCGATTTTCAGTGAAAGTGCAGTTGGTAATTACCGGGAAGCCCCGGTCATTGTATATGCCGCCACCTTCAGAAGTCTGATTACTGGTGAAGGAGCATGCAATTATCTCGGGTGTTCCAGAATGGATGAAAATACCGCAACCATTATTTCCGGCAAAGATACAGTTGCTAATGACCGGGGAAGCATTATAATTTTGTATACCGTTACCACTGTTATCAATGAAATTACAGTTAGTAATTGAAGGAAAAGAATCGTAGTTGAACATGGCAGAACCACTATTGCCAACAAAGGTACAATTCACAACTACTGGCGATACGCTGTCATTATACATACCAACACCAGGTTGACTATAATAGCCATTGGTAATAATGAATCCATCTATTGTTGCATTATTTGCACCCACGACACACCGGCTTTGACCTAATCCGTCAATAATAGTTACATTAGTGTTCCAGTCTCGCTGGTTACGTTCTGTTTCGCTACCTGTAAAGCCCCCGTAGAGCAAGACAAACGCCTTCATTTGTAACGTATAATGTGTGTTATACGTTCCTGATGCGATCCATATTTCGCCACCATTCTGCTCCGATGCGGCCATATTTACTACAGGCTGAATTGTCTGATAGGCAGTTTCCCATGAGCGACCATCAGGAACAGTTGCCTGACTGTTTACGTCCACATAAAATACGTTCGGAATAAAGACTGCTATAGCTGTTTTGTCTTCATCCATAACAATATTTTCTTCACGAGTATCACTTGAAATATCACCTGTCCAATAGCTGAACTGCATACCGATGCCTTGGGCAGAAATGCTGACATTAGTCCCGGATTCATAGAAGTGCGTTCCTGTGCCGGGTATGGTAGTACCGCTATCAGCGGGGCTAACCTGTAATGTTAAAGTAACAACATCCTCCAACGCCACGCTACCCTCAAAGACACCCATATCTACGCCATCTCCAACAGGCCGCAGATTTCCCTGTATGTCCGCCGCAGGCGCCCCTACAGAAGTACCGGTATCAACGCAAGGCGAATTTTCAAGTAACTTAGGAATAATAGAATTTCCATAAACAAAAGAGGGATTCGTATCAATGTTACCTTCCCCATCAAATCCATTTTGTACACAACTATAAGTTACCGTAGGATCACCCGAAATTGCTAGAAATTGGGACGCACTATTTTCCCAGAAAATGCAATTAGTTACAACACCGATAGAATCGGAGGAATTGTATAGGCCTCCTCCATCTTCAGCCTGATTATTGATCAAAGTGCAGTTTACTATTTGTGTTGATATACCGTCGCTGTAGATACCGCCTCCACGTTTTTCAACGATATTGCCGCTGAAAATACAGTTGATTATCTCGGAAGAACCGGAAGTATATATCCCACCTCCTGCATCAGACCTATTGCTCTCAAAGATACAGTTGTTTATCTGGGCTGTTCCTTGAGTACAAATGCCTCCACCAAAACCATATTTAGCGGTTAAATTATTACTGAAACTACAATTAGATACTAGGAGAGTACCATTGCTATATACACCTGCACCATGAAAACCAGAAAGAACGGACCCTGACACATAGTTTTCAGAAAAGGTGCAATTGTTTATCACAGGTGCTCCATATTCATTATATATGCCAGCACCTCCTTCAACGTTTGTGCTGCCGTTAGTAAAGATGCAGTTGGATATTACTGGGGAGGCGTTTGATATGTACATGCCGGCACCTTTTGAACTGGAACCATTGGCGACAGTAAATCCATCCAGACAGGCATCATCAGCCCCCGTGACACATCTTCGTGCAGACTCCCCGTCAAAGGTGGTCACGTTTACATTCCAGTTGCGCTGGTCCCGTTCTGTTTCAGTGCCGTCAAAGCCACCATATAGGGAAACCCCGTCTTTCATGGTGAGTACAGGGTCGGTGATTGCAGTATAGGTGCCTGCCATTACCCACACTTCATCGTCTTCGGCGGCGGCATCCACGGTTGCCTGTAGTGATCCGGACTCCGCCCAGGCGGTTCCGCTGCCCGTTCCCTCAGGCGACACATACCATACGGTTGCGTGGGAGGGCAACATTGTTGCCACTGTCGCAACGAGAATTATGAAGGCAATGAACCGCATTGATGATAGGTGAACACCCTTCATGACACTTTCCTCCAGCAGACCTTTTTCAGTCACAGACATTACTTTTTTACTTCAATATAATTATACCATATTACAATAAAAAGGTCACAGTCATCCCATAGGATTTTTCCTAAAACCCCTTATTTTATTGGGGTTTTACAACGTAATTCTCTAAAAATAGTTCTCACGGCATCCCATAGACTTCTCAACATATGTAAATATCTTACTTTTCAGTACTTACAAAGATTCCTATGGGACGGCTGTGTTTAGAATGTAAGAAAAATGAACACCAGGAATGAATTTACAGAAAGTTCTTTACACTAGCAAACAACAAAACCACCGCTATCGTCATTGCGACACTTCCCGTCATTGCGAGCGTAGCGAAGC
>JAGLCZ010000664.1 GCA_023145975.1 Candidatus Hydrogenedentota bacterium
TGTGTGTTCGGGGATGTGCTTGCAGGGATGCCGTCTGTTGTGCCAGCACTACGGGGTCCGGTGTTCCTGCAAAGGGGAGTAGTGCATATTCGATACTATGTATACCGATCAGCTGTCCATCCTGTTCGGCGGGTTTGCCGACTGTTTTACGGAAAGAACGAAGCAGGGTGAACGCCAATTCCCGTTGGGGTGTATCGAGTACTGCGTACTCATGGAGTCCGGCAGGGGATAATACGGCCAATCCCCCCTCAGCATCGTGAATGCCGAAGAACGAGGTAAACGCTTTTTCTTCGTTGATACGTTCCTGCCACATCGCGCTTTCCTTCGGGATGGGGATGTCCCGCTCTACGATGGCAAAGGGTGTTTCTGCGAAGGATAAATCCGTGTTGCGCTGCGTGGGGAACAGTACCCGCAGGCGGTGATCTTCCACCGTGTTGTTGATGACGGTTTTTACTTTGATTGCCGGGTTATGTTTTTCTATGGTGATGAAGTCTGTGATTTCCAGGTTAACGCGTGTTGTACTTCTTCCTTTTGTTTCGGGATCAATACGCTGCGGCAGGGATAAGATGCGCTCAATACGGAAGGTGGCACGTAACGGACCGTTCTCTTCAATACCGATAGTGACTGAGCTTCCCGGGGTACGGAATATAATATCGTTGATTGGAATGCCCCGGGTCCATCCATCGCCGCAATCCCCGACATCTTCGTACAGGAATAAATTTTGGAATGCAGGGCAATCCTTTCCTTTTATGGAGACGGTGCCGTCGTTGTCAATGTGCAGGTCTACAAGTCCATTTGACGCTGACAGGGAACCGGTTAAGAGAGTACCGAAAGTACGCGTGCCGTCGTCTGTGCCTTCAATGCTGAATCCGGTACTGCCGCAAGAAGGCAGATCAAGTTCAACGGCAACGTGATATAAGTCGCCGACAACCGTGGTTTCACGTCCGATGTCACTGAGTCGTTTGCATTCAATACCGCGCTCGATAGAACGATGTTGATAGGGCAGTCGTTTGCCGGTGTTATCCACCAGGTAAAACTTGTTGTAGCGTTCACCGGTGGCTAAACCATCATGAAAGATATGCCCCGTCTTATTGCCGTAGTCAGATGGGAAATAGAGGGTAACATCGAACACGCCTTTGCGTTGACAGGGGAGGGGATTATGGACCGTAATGTGCTGCCAGGAGTCGCCTTCGGAGGTGGCATCTGCAAGTTTGGCCATTGAACGGCGGATCATGCCGTCGCCAATAAGTGTACATTGATCAAAGCGATACAGCATATCGCGATGTACCTGGT
>JAGLCZ010000665.1 GCA_023145975.1 Candidatus Hydrogenedentota bacterium
CAACGGCAGCTTTAAAGCGTCTTTTTTCACGCTTTATGAACGCCGGGGATTGGCGCCCTTTGTTTTCGTTGTCCCGTCGCGTCTTTGGGAGCGCGTCCCCTTGCGCCGCCGTTTTCATATTATTTCTCTTCCGTAGGCGGTGTGGCGGCGATACCATAGTTTTTGATACCAACGCCGTTGGCGAGTCCCAATACTTTTACCAGCCGTTCCGTAGGTACTTTTTTGGCAGCACGAATAAGAACCAGTGCGTCCGGGTCGCGTTCGTTCAGTTCCACTAGAAAACGTGTCAGCTGGGTCCAGTTTGTGACAGGGACGGAATCAATGAATACTTCTCCGCCATTGTCAGGACCGCCGTCCCCTTCCTTCAGGGAAATACTTACATCTTTACTTTCGCTTTGGGTTGCTCCTGTGGCTTCAGGCACTTCGATGGGGATAGAGGTTTGTACGACAAAGGTGGAAGAGAGCATGAAAAAGATGAGCAGCTGAAAGACTACATCAATCAACGGTGTCATTTCTACTGAAGCGCGTATTTTTCGGGTGGAATTACGAGGAAACTTCATGGGTTAAATCTCACGCTCGCCGTGGTGGCGTGTCAGCAACTCGATTAACTCCGAAGAACTTAATTCCATTTCAACGATCATGTTGTCTATCCGGGTAACAAAATAGTTGTAGATTACGAGCATGGGTATGGCGACGGTCAAGCCGGCAGCCGTGGTAACCAACGCATTACTAATGCCTTCTGCCAAATCACTTGGATTAACTTGTCCTCGCAGATTCTGGATTTGCGCGAAAGCCTTGATCATGCCTGATACCGTACCCAGCAGTCCGAGCAGCGGTGCAATATTGGCGCAAGTGGCTAATGCCGACAGATGCCGCTCAAGTCGGGGGATTTCGAAGCGCCCGGCATCTTCAATGGCTTCACGAATATCATCTTTACTGCGGTCATGTTTCAGGATACCCGATTTCATAATGCGCGCCACAGGTGCTTCAGTTTCATCGCATATTTCGATGGCTTCACGGATACGATTCTGGCGCAGTACCTGGCGCATGATGTCCATGAACTCGCGTGTATCAATGTCGGCACGCCGCAGCGCAAAGAATCGTTCGATGGTGATGGCGAGTCCTATCACGGAACATAACATGATGGGCCACATGAGTATGCCGCCCTTGAATATGATATCCACCAAAAAATAATCAGAAGGGTTTTGCATGTTGTTATCCTTCCATGCTGTTGGCGAGATCGTGGCTTACCAGCGTTCCCATGCCTTTGTTCGTAAAAATTTCCAGTAACAGGCTATGCGGTACCCGCCCGTCAATAATGTGGGTACGGCGCACGCCGCAGTCCAGTGCTTTTAAACAGGCGTCAATCTTGGGCGACATTCCGCCCGCAATTACACCCTTATTTTTCAACTCTTCGACACTATGTGAGTTTACCCGGTGTATCAGAGACTCCGGATCATCTACATCGCGCAGCAGCCCCGGTGTATCGGTGAGAAATACAAGTTTTTCCGCATCCAGTGCGGCAGCAACATCTCCTGCCGCCGTATCTGCGTTCACATTCCATGATTTCCCTTCCGTGTCCGTGGCAATAGGTGCAATGACGGGTATCATATCATTGTCATACAACGCTTTGAGTACTTTCGTATTGACCCGGGTAATTTCGCCGACCTGCCCAATATCCTCACCGTCAGGGGATAACACTTTGCGTGCCTGTAACAACCGACCGTCTTTACCGCATAAGCCGACGGCTTCTCCGCCCGCCTGGTTCAGAAGAGTTACAATATCTTTGTTTACAGAACCTGCCAGCGTCATTTCGACTACATCCATGGTGGTTTCATCGGTAATACGAAGACCGTGTGATGTAAACTTTGATTGGATATTGAGTTTTTTGAGCATACCATTGATGGCGGGACCGCCTCCGTGTACGACTATGGGGTTCATGCCCACGTATCGCATGAGTACAATATCCTGTGCAGTGCAGGCACGCAGTCTGGCATCAAGCATGGCGGCGCCGCCATATTTAATCACAACGGTTTTCCCGAAGAACTCCCGGATATAGGGTAATGCTTCAATAAGTATTCCCGCTTTTTCTATAAATTCTTGCATAGCATCTCTTTCTATCTTTGTATATTCAGGTCCTGTAGTCTGCATTGATTGTGACATACTCCAGACTTAAATCAGAAGTCCAGAAGGTTGCTGTCCCTGAGCCTTCGCATAAGCTGAGAGCCACTTGTATTTCCGTTTTTTTCATTAACCCTTGTATTTCTGTTTCACTGTAACCGGTGGGCTGTCCCTTTGCCAGTACATGTATGCCCTGAATATGCAGGTCCAGATTGTCAGGATCAAATGAAGATCCGGAATAGCCGGCGGCGCAGGCGATGCGTCCCCAGTTGGCATCCTGACCATAAAATGCGGTTTTGCATAACTGGGATTTGGCTACGCTGGATGCAATGTTTTTTGCGGCGGCATTATCGGCGGCACCGGTTACTATTATTTCGATGAATTTTGTTGCGCCTTCCCCGTCACGAACGAGATCCTGTGCCAGTGAAATACATACTTCAGTTAAGGTGTCACTGAAATATTCATAGTC